>CAUUFL010000017.1:0-7482 GCA_963544545.1 uncultured Acholeplasmataceae bacterium | reverse complement strand
TAAAAATTAAAACAGTTAAGTTAAGGCCAGTAATCAGTTGGTTAAAAAATTGGTTTTTAAAACCAGACTTCGCACTTTTAGAGTAAGCAGTGCTGTAGTTTTTGGCAAGCACGCCAAAATGTGCATACGCCCAAGTTTCTCTTAAAAAAGCCTTAATTACTGCGTGTCCTTGAAAAGTCTCTTGGACAAAGTCTTGCATAATTGTGTAGTTTGCACGAGAAGTCTTGAAGTGCATCCTCATTTGGCGGCCAAAGTAAAGTGATACTAAAAATACAAAAATCAAAGGAACCAAAAATGCAGTAGATGCAGCCCAAGACAGCGTAAACATTTTATAAAGCGTAAAGCCGCCTAAAAAAATAATATCTGAAAGCATTAAGAAACTCAAAGCCACAGTCATTCTAATTTGGTTAATATCTTGTGTAAAATACGCCATTAAGGCACCAGTTTTAGTAGTTTTAAAGTGAGTTTGACTTTGCTTGGTTTGTTTTTCAAACAAATCAACACGCATTTTGCTTTCAACTAATCTAGATGTGCCAAATAGAGCGAAGCGCCACATAAATCTACCTAAAATTAAAAGTCCAAGCAACATTAAAATAGAGGTGATATGGCTATACACCTCTATTTTTTTGCTGGTTAGTTCTGCTTTATTTGTTTTAAAAATTGTCAGGATTTCCCTAAAAAGTTCAGGGATTTTAAGTTGATACCAGTTAATTACCACCAGTACCGCTGTTCCAAAAAACAAATAAGGACTAAAACGAACAATTAATTTTAAAAAATAAAATTTGTTGTTTTGGCTTTTTTTCATCTAAAATTTACTTAATTTAATCTTTGGTGTTTTCAACTCCATAGTTTTCGCGAAGAGTTTGCTCTAAACCAAAAGCAAAATCCTCTAGTCTAGAGATTTCTGCGAATTTAATGGCTTGTACTTTCGTAATTTCGTCCACAATTCTCTTAAAATCAGGCTCCGTGCTATTGCCGAAAGTTAAAAAATAAAGAACTTCGTCTAAATAAGCCTCAAATTGAGCAAGTGACTTGTCTTCTAAAAGTGTTAATAAAAACACACACTCCACCAAAGAACCCAAAATATAGACTTCTTTTTCTTTTTCGGCAAAATAAGACTCAGGATGTTTAACTAACACTTCTTTAAAAGCCTCAACTAGGTGCTCTAAATAATTCATTAACCCGAAAGCGTCTTCAATTTCTTTTTTGGTAAAGTCAACTGGGGCTAAATATAATTTTAAGCAAGAAACTGTATTTTCAAAAAGTCCTGCGACTAAATAATTTTTTTCAATAAAACGAGTTAAAACAGCAAAGTCATCTGACTGCGTAAACTCTTTGATTTGACTAAGTTTGGTGTGTTCGTTTAGCATTTGCCAACTGAACCAAAAAACTGCATTTTTTGACGAACTATTTCTTTGGCGCGTTCAACTCCTGGTTTTAGGATTTTACGAGGGTCGTAGCCCTTTCCAACTAGGTCAAGTCCTGCTTGAAAGTATTCGTGCAGCCCATCTCTAAAGGCTTGTTGCAGTTCAGTGTTGACGTTGATTTTAGCAATTCCAAGTTTAATGGCTTTTTTAACTTGGTCTTCAGGAATTCCGGTTCCACCATGCAAGACTAAAGGAAAGTTTGCGGTTTCTTTAGAAAGCAGTTCAATTTGCGTAAAAGAAAGTCCTTTCCAGTTAAGAGGATATGGCCCGTGGATGTTGCCGACACCTGCTGCTAAAAAGTCAATGCCGAGTTCTTGCATTGCTTTGGCTTCTTTAGGGTCTGCTAGTTCTCCGTTGCCAATTACTCCGTCTTCTTCGCCACCAATAGTTCCAACTTCAGCTTCAAAAGAAATGTTTTTGGCTTTAGCAAGTTGTAGCAGTTCTTTAGTTTTTGCGTAGTTTTCCGCAAAGGCAAAATGAGAACCGTCGAACATTACAGAAGTAAAGCCAGCGGCAATCGCTTTTTTAGTGCCTTCATAAGTTCCGTGGTCAAGGTGCAGAGCAACCGGTACAGTAATTTGCAAGTCATCGTGCAAAGCAAAGACCATTTGCACAACTGTTTTAAAGCCGCCCATGTAGCGAATAGCGCCTTCTGAAACTCCAATAATTACTGGACTTTTTTGTTCTTCTGCAACTTCTAAAACTAAACGAGTCCATTCTAAATTATTAATATTGATATGAGCAACAGCGTAGCCACCTTGACGGGCTTTGTGTACCATATCGTGTGCGTTTACTAACATATCTAAATTAAATACTCCTTAAATCAAGATTTGTTTTAAGTTAAAAAGATTTATTTTTTATTAACTTGGCGGTCAATGATGTCTTTAAGTACTTTGTGTGATTTTTGAATGGCTTTAGTTTCGCGTTCGTCAAGTTCTAGTTGTAGAACTTCGCGAATTCCGGAAGCGTTAATCACACAAGGGGTTCCAAGATATACATCTTTTAGGCCGTATTCTCCGTCTAAGTATGCAGATACTGAAAGAACAGCGTTTTCGTTTGAAAGAATAGCTTTACAAATTCTGGTCATAGCAGTCCCGATTCCGTAGTAAGTTGCACCTTTGCGGTTAATAATTTCATAGGCTTTGTGGCGTACGCAGTCTTCAATTTCCATTAGTTTATCACATTTAACTCCACATCTTTTTTCAAGGTATCTGTTTAGTTTAAGTCCAGCAACTGAAGCAGCAGAGAAGGCTGCAAACTCAGAGTCGCCGTGTTCGCCCATCACGTATGCGTGTACGTTTCTAGGATCAACTTCTAAGTACTCAGACAAAGCATAGCGCAGACGTGCTGAGTCTAGGACAGTACCTGAACCGATAACTCTTTCTTTTGGGAAATCTGAGAATTTCTTAACAGCGTAGGTCATGATGTCTACAGGGTTTGAAACTACTAAGAAAATACCGTTGAAACCGCTTTTCATGATTTCTTTGACAATACTTTCCATAATTTTTAGGTTAATGTCGATTAACTCAAGGCGGGTTTGGCCTGGTTTTTGAGCAGCGCCTGCTGTAATTACCACGATTTCAGCGTCATGGCAATCTTTGTATTCTGCTGCATAAACTTTAACGTTTGGACCGTGTACTAACACGTCTTGTAAATCAAGTGCGTCTCCTTCGGTTCTGGCTTTGTTTATATCAACAATCCCGATTTCTGTGCCTACTCCTAAAATTGTTGAGGCAAATGCGAAAGACGAACCTACTTGACCGTCTCCAACTAAGATAATTTTATTTTTTTTAATCATTTCTTGCTCCTTAATTATCTTTTTAATTATAATATAAATAAAGAGTTTTTTCTATCGTTTTCTGCAGATTTTAGACGCATAATCATCTATATAGAGGGTGTTTTTATTCAATTTTAAAAACTCTTGAAATAATTTTTAAATAAATTAAATATCGGTCCAAATTTACGGCGCCGTGGTATAATTTAAGAGTTAAACGAGGTACACAAATGCTTTGGAGTGATTGGCTAGTTTTTATATTATCTATCTTAATGGTTGCAAATGTATTACTGCAACAATCTAAAGATGATTTGCAAGATGCTTTTTCTGGTGATAAATCAGAATTATTTAAAAATAAAAAAGCACGAGGACTTGAGGCTGTTTTAAATATTACAATGGCTGTGGTTTCAGTTTTATTTGTAATATTCATCATCGTTAGTCGTGTACTAATTACAAAAGGTTTCTAAGTAAACCTTTTTTTATTTTCAAAATGCACCGTTTTTTTACCAAAAATTGGGAATTTAACCCTGAAATTAAGCACCAAATTAAAAATGTGTTGAGACTACGCGAAGGTACGCAAATTGAAGTTTGTGCGAATAACATATGTTTTTTAGGTGTGGTTTCTTACGACGCAAAAGAACCTGTTTTTATCAAACAAAAACATTTAACACAAAACAAAGTCTTTAAAGTAGATGTTGTGCAAGGTTTAACTATTCCCAAAAAATGTGAGTTTTCAATTAAACATTTGACCTTATATGGCGTAAGAAAACTTATGTTTGCGCCTTTTCTGAGAAGCGAAAGAAAACTCAAACCTCTTAACTTAAATAGAGCAGAAACTATTGCAAAAGAAGCCGCTGAAGTTGCAAAACGTTTTGAAGTTCCAGAAATTAAAGTACTTAGTGCTTTAACGGATATTGATTTTGCTAAATACGACTTGGTGCTGTTGGCAGATGAAGAGGCTGAATTTGACAAAAAGTTTAACTTCAAAAACTTTAAAGATAAAAATATTTTGTTGATAATTGGTCCTGAAGGCGGAATTGAGGCAAGTGAGCGCAAGTATTTTCAAAGTCTTTCAAATTGCCAAATAGTTTCGCTTGGCGAAAACATTTTAACTACAGAAAGTGCGGCTATTGGTATCCTTTGGGCTTTAAATAATTTATAAATTTTTTAAGTATTTTAAGCACTTCATGTTAACTATACTTTTGTTAATATGAAGTGCTTTTTATGTTTAGAAGAAATTGAAAACGAAATAAACTTTTTTACTTTTTTTAAGTTAAGTAGGGATATTTTTTGCAAAACTTGTATGCTGTCAAACGACTTTTCTTTAGTACACGAAACCTTTCCAACAGCACAAAAATCCGTGTGCAATTTATATTATTTTGAGCATTACAATCCAGAAATACCTGAAGACATCTACCTGCAATTTTTTGCGCCAATTTTTAGTGAAAAAATTAAGACAGGTACACCTATTTTCTTCTTGTTAGAGTATAATATAAGTGTAGATAAGGTTTTTAAAAAAGTTTTTAAAACCAACGTCATTATTCTCAGTTTAAGAAAGGTAGGGACAAATGATGAACATTAAAGTACAAGGTAAAAACGGATTTATTCCGAGTGAAAGTATTGAAAAATACTCTGAGAAAAAACTTGAAAAAGTTTTAAAACTAATTCCAGAAGACGATGTAAAAGTAAGAGTTGTTTGCAAAGTTTACAACGATATGCAAAAAGTAGAAATTACTTTAACTCTACCAAAAATTACTATGCGTGCTGAAGTTGAACAAAAAGATATTTACGCAGCAATTGACCTAGCAGTTGATAAACTACTTCGTCAATTAACTAAACAAAAAGATAAGTTTGCTCTGCGTTTTTCTAAAAACAAAAACCGTGGTATTAAAGAAGAAAACGCCAAATTAGCAGATGCTATGGCGAAAACCAGTATTTACGGTGAAGACATTGTTAGAGTTAAATCAATTGCACTTGAACCAATTACTGTAGATGAAGCAATTTTTAAAATGGAAACTTTAGATCATTCTTTCTATATTTTTAAAAATGTAGAAAACGACAAAGTTTGCGTAATTTACCGCCGCAACGAAGGTAATTTAGCTGTTATTGAAACTGAATAGTTATTTTCTTTTAAGCTAAATAGTTTACTAATCACCCCGCCTAATGCGGGGTGCATTTATAAATAGAAAGCAGGTGCTTATCATGGACACAAAAATTAAAGAAATTATTAAAAAAGAAATGTTGCGCCAAAAAGACGGACTTGAACTAATTGCTTCTGAAA
Source organism: uncultured Acholeplasmataceae bacterium (assembly GCA_963544545.1). GTDB lineage: Bacteria > Bacillota_I > Bacilli_A > Acholeplasmatales > Acholeplasmataceae > CALISC01. The sequence goes on along the minus strand of CAUUFL010000017.1, from coordinate 2,000 downwards.
ACTATGTTTCTAAAGATGTGCTTGGTGCTGTTGGTTCTATTTTAACTAATAAATATGCAGAAGGATATCCATCTGCTCGCTACTATGGTGGCTGTGAGTTTGTTGACGAAATTGAGGCACTAGCCATTCAACGAGCTAAAAAACTATTTAATTGTAAATTTGCCAATGTTCAACCACACTCAGGTAGCCAAGCAAACGCAGCTGTTTATCTTGCTCTTTTAAAACCAGGAGACACAATACTTGGCATGGGTTTAAATGCAGGTGGCCATCTAACCCACGGCTACACACTTTCCTTTTCTGGTCAGTTTTATAAATGTTTTTCCTATGACTTAGATAAAAAAACCGAGCAGTTAAATTACTCTGAAATTGAAAAACAAGCGCGTGAAGTTAAACCTAAACTAATTGTGTGTGGAGCGTCTGCTTACAGCCGTGAAATTGACTTTAAACGCTTTCGCGAAATTGCCGATAAAGTTGGGGCTTACTTAATGGCAGATATCGCCCATATTTCTGCACAAGTTGCAGTTGGTCTGCATTCAGATGCTCTTAAATATGCAGATGTTGTAACAACAACAACTCACAAAACTCTTAGAGGACCACGCGGTGGTTTGATTTTAACAAACGACGAAAGCATCGCGAAAAAGGTTAACAAGGCTGTTTTCCCAGGAGTTCAAGGCGGACCTTTGATGCATGTAATTGCAGGAAAAGCTGTGTGTTTTCAAGAAGCACTTGAACCTGAATTTAAGCAATACGTGCAAAGATACTTAGAAAACTCAAAAACAATGGCGACAGAATTTGCTCGCCTCGGATATAGAGTAATTTCTGGTGGCACTGATAACCATATAGTTTTAATTGATGTTAAACAAAAAACAGGACTAACTGGTCTTGCTGCTCAAGAAATTTTAGAAAAAGGACACATTACTGTCAATAAAAACTCAATTCCTTTTGACACAGAACCCCCTAAGCACACATCTGGAATTAGACTAGGTTCAGCAGCTTTAACTACTCGTGGTTTTAAAGAAAACGAGTTTAAAGAAATAGTTTGCTTGATTGACAAAATTTTAACCAATAGCACTAACCCAAAAGTTATTCAAGAAGTTCAAGACAGAGTTCTTGCACTTTGCGAAAAACATCCACTTGAATACTAAAGTAAAACCCCTCTTCAATTAAAGAGGGGTTTTTGATAATTACTCAACTATTTCAACAAGACCAACTTCAGGTTTTGTTGTTTTGACTATAGCAACTGTTGCTACCTTGTAGATTTTTACAGCAACTTCAGGGTGTTTTTCTTTAGTAATTCGCGCGCACTCAGTCACACAGTAGTCAAAACAAAGTCCAACTACATCTACAGTCGTATTTTCGTTGATTTCCTTGAAATTTAAAAGCAGGTCAACACCGTACTCTTCTTGGTTTGTATCTTGTCCTTTTGAAATAATTAAACTGTTTGGAATTGTAGATATCAGTTTAAGCAGTTCGTGGTCTATTTCGGCACCTTTTGACTTTTGTACGCAATGCGCAGGCCATGGTCCCCCTTGTTCTTTAAAAGAACAGTGATTTAAAGGGTGCCAGTCACGCGTAAAAATTACCCAGTCATAATTGTTTGCCTGAACTAGTTTAAGAATTTCTGCTTTGGCTTTTTGCCAGGGGTCAAGGCCAACTGCGAGCGTGCCGTTAATAAAGTCAGTTTGTGCGTCTATAATTGCCAAAATTTTCATCAATTTATTTCCTTTCTTTATAAAAAAAAGCACCTACTTTTTAAGCAGATGCAAACTCAGTTTCAAAATGGCGCCCACTCCAGGTCTCGAACCTGGGACCTTCTGATTAACAGTCAGACGCTCTAACCAACTGAGCTAAGTAGGCGTGGGTGATAATTTAAAATAAGGAAAGAAACTGGCAGCTCCCTATTTTCACGCAACCGCGCTATCGTCGGCGTAAAAGTGCTTAACTTCTGTGTTCGGGATGTAAACAGGTGTTTCCACTTTGCCATCACCACCAGATTTCTT
>CAUUFL010000016.1:0-7696 GCA_963544545.1 uncultured Acholeplasmataceae bacterium | reverse complement strand
AACCAATTTTACTTTTAACTCAAGATAAGCAAATAGTTAAACTACAAGACTACTCTGACTTTGTTGCTAACTTAGCGAAACGTGCAAAAGTTGTAAAACAATATACTTGGGGTAAATAATGCAAGTATTTGTAGTTGAAGGGAAAAACGATATTAAGGTTGTCAAAAGTGTATTTCCTAAAAGTGTCTGTATTAAAACTAACGGTCTTGGCATTAACAAGACAACTCTTGACCAACTCAAAAGCCTTGAAAAAGACAACGAAATAATTATAATTACAGATCCTGACAGTGCTGGCACTAAGATTAGAAATATTGTTTTATCAGAAATCCCTTCTGCGAGTTTTTTAGATTTACCTAAAGACAAATGTATCAAAAAGCACAAAGCTGGGCTCGAAAACCTATCTAAAGAAGAGTTTTCAAAAATACTAAACACTGGTAAATTGCTTAACAAGGCTATTTTACAGCAAAATAATTTTTCAAAAAGTTTCAATTTTTCTTTATTTGATTTATTTGAACTAAAATTAACAGGTCCTGAAAGCAGAGGAAATAAAAATAAACTACACTTCCTGCTTGGTATTTATCACTTCAATACAAAGCAACTTCTGAATTTCTTAAATAATTCAAATTACTCAAAACAACAATTAAAAGAGGTTTTAAATGCATAAGTTCAAGAAACATTTTGGTCAAAACTTCCTAAATGATTTAAACATTTTAAACAAAATAGGTGCTGAAGTTAGACCTGGTTTAAATATTTTAGAAGTTGGACCAGGAGAAGGAGCGCTTACCAAAATTCTTTTAAAAAAATCAAAATCAGTCTTTTCTGTAGAAATAGACAAAGAGCTGGCAGCGAAACTAACAGACCTTAAAAATCAGTACAAAAACTTTAATTTCGTTATCGCTGATTTTCTTGAATATAGCCTTACTGGGCAAAATTACGATATTGTGATTGGTAATATTCCCTACTATATATCTTCAGACATAACCTTTAAAATCATCAATAGCCAGGTTTCTGAATTTATCTTAATGGTTCAAAAAGAATACGCAGATAGACTAGTTGCCAGTGTTGGTTCTTCAGAATACTCAAAGTTAAGCGTTTCAGTTCAAAGTTTCTTTGAGGTTAAAAAAGCGTTCACTGTTTCTAAAAACTGCTTCTATCCGGTTCCAAAAGTAGATAGTGCAGTTGTTTGTTTTCAAGCAAAACAAGCGTTGATTTCAGAAACCCAAAAACAAGAGTACTTTGATTTCTTAAAAACTTGTTTCTTTTCTAAACGAAAAACTCTGTATAATAATTTGCTTAAAACTAAAATTGAAAAACAAGATATTTTAAATGTTTTTAAAAACCTTGAAATCAATCAAAACATCAGAGCAGAAAAACTGACCGCAATTGAGTTTCAAAACTTGTTTTTAAGGTTAATCAAAATTAAGGAGGAAATATGAAAGTAAAGGCTTATGCCAAAATCAATCTTGATTTAAGAGTAGGCGAAGTAATGGAAAATGGTTTGCATGAAATCGTTTCAATTGTTGCACCAATTTCTTTGCATGACAAAATCTGGGTTAAATTAACAAACAAACCTAGAAATAAAATAATTACTAAGACTCCTTGGTTTAAACTAGATAAACTAAGTCAGTTTTTAACTGACTTTCAAACTGAGTTTCAACTTAGTAAAAAAGTTGATGTAAAAATTCAAAAAAATATTCCGCTAGGAGCTGGGCTAGGTGGTCTTAGCACTGTGCTTGCAACTATTTTGAATTGCTTGTCTTCTTTATATAAGTTAGATTTAACGCTGATGCAAAAAGCAGACTTTATTGAAAAATATGGGCAAGACTGTGTTTACTTTTTAAAGCAGCTACCTGGCGTAATGCTGAAAACGGGTTCTACCGTTGAGTATCTTGGTAAATGTCCTTTTAAGTATGTGTATTTAAAAAGCTTTAGTCAGCCTTTTGAAACCGCTCGCATGTATCAAAAAGTAAAACCTTCCGAAATTGACACCGAGAAAGCAAAAGAACTAATTAAGTTATTTAATGAAGGTAAAACTGATGAGTTTTGGGCTGGCGTCCAAAATGACTTTGATGAGATTTATGAACTGACAAACCCAGAAGAACAGGCTGTATATCTTGCACTTAAAAAAGCGTGCTTTAAACTGCAGACTACTGGTTCTGGTTCTTCTGTTTACACACTTGACGGAAATTTTGAAGATAAACAAATTAAATATCCCGCTATTTCTTATTTTAAGAGATACAAATTTTTAAACTATCAAAACATCCAATTCAGCAAACAATCAGCTTTTAAAAAAATTCTTTACTTTTTACAAAAACTTATCTTTGTCTAAATTTCTTCAATAAAAAAATCACCAAATATTAAAAATATATCTAGTTTGAAATGTACCTCATTTTCAAGACATAGAAAATGGAGTACATTTTATTAAAAAAGTTCTAGTGTATAACTATATATTTAGTAACAAAGTTATAACCCATATAACTTTGTTATTTTATATAAAGTATGCAAAAAACAATATAATAAGACAAAAAGGTATATGGTTTATCTTAACCACTATATTTTACAACAAAGACCAACTAGAAAAAATAAGTGTTTTATTTGGTATTAACTTTACTTATGTTAGAAAAAGATATTTTAAGTAAAAAAAACGACTGAAAATTTTACTTAAAAAAGCTTCGCTTAGCGTAAGTAAAATAAACTTAACTTAAAAACACGGAATTATGAAATTAGAATTAGAAAGAGTTGATGTTTTAAAAAAATGAAAAGTGGCATGTTTGTTTTGCTTCGTATGATTTAAAAAAATTGAAATTTAATTTAGACATTAAACTTCAAAATTTAATCAATAAAGTTAACCCGCTTTAGGCAAATTAGATGGAATTACTACAGTTCTACCTGACATTGATTTGTTTGTTACCATGTATGCACAAAAGAAGCAGTTATTAGTTTGCAAATAGAAGGTACAAAAAGTCTCACTGTTTGATGCTCTCCAAAAAGAGAGGGAAACTAAAAAAACAAAGAAACTACCGAAATTATAATTATATCAAAGTGGCCTATTATGCTTTTACTAGAGTAAAAGAACTGCTACTATGTGTATAGATAGTGTGTTGATATTCTTTCAGAAGGAACAGCGCTTGACTAGTAATCAGAAGTAATTGCTTAGACAAAGTAAAAAAACACCCCATTTTCTAAATAATAGGAAATGGGGTGTTTTTCAATTTAAAAAAGTAGTTTTTAACCTAAGTTAATTAACGGTTGTAGAACTCAACGATAAGTTGTTCGTTAATTTCTTGAAGCACTTCTTTTCTTTCAGGGAAACGCACAAAAGTTGCTGTTTTTTTGTTTTCGTCTAATTCAACAAATTCAAAACTTCTGAATTTAGCCTCAAGACTTTCTTTGACAACAAGTAAATCTTTTGAACGTTCTTTTAAAGAAATTACTTGACCTGGTTTTATGCGCATTGATGGAATATCTGCTTTTTTGCCATCGACTAAAATGTGTCCGTGGTTAACAAGTTGTCTTGCCTGTTGGCGAGTTCTGGCAAGTCCTGCTCTATAAACTAAGTTATCTAGTCTAGACTCAAGTAATTTAATGAAGTTTTCACCTAAGTTACCAGCAAGTTTTTTAGCCTCATGGAAAGTTTTGACAAATTGTTTTTCAGATACACCGTATGTAAATCTAACTTTTTGTTTTTCATTCAACTGAGAACCATAGTCAGATACTTTAGCGCGTCTTTTGCCGTGTTGACCAGGAGCATATGCTCTTTTTTTCAGTTCTTTGGCAGTCTCTGAAACCGAATAGCCTAAACGACGAGATTTTTTCCAAGTTGATCCTAAGAAACGTGACATGTATTTTTACCTCCTTATAGAATAAGTCAGCAAAACGCCTTTATTTAACTTTATAATCTTTAAATTGCCTCATTTGTAAAGCAATAAACAAACTACTACATTCTAAGTTAAAGATATTTAAAACAAATAAATGCGTGCTTTAACAGTTAGTAAGTATACAACAGTTTAGGATTTTAGGCAAATATGATGAAGTTTTTAATTTATTTAGTAGTGTTATTTTTAATAATTGCTTGACATAAACCAGTTAATGCACGAATATGTATTGCTTTTTGCAAACAAAAGGTATAATTAATATGAAAGGTGGTGACATAAATGACTAGAACTTCAAATATTTATGTAAGAATCGAACCAAATATTAAAGCGCAGGCTGAAGCAGTGCTCGATAAGTTAGGAATTCCGATGTCAAGTGCAGTGTCTATTTTTCTTAAACAAATTATTATGCACAATGGATTACCGTTTGATGTTAAGGTTCCTTTTAATAAACCTATTTCTATTTTGAATTTAAATGAAGATGAATTTAACTTAGAATTGGCAAAAGCAGAAAGTGATTTTGAAAACGGCAGAGTATACAATTTTGACGAAGTGAAAAAGGAGTTATTAAAAGATTTAGGTGAAGATATATAAAGTTTTAATTTCTGAAAACGCGAAAAGAGATCTGTCAGGCATTTATAGATATATTTCATTTGAATTGATGCAGGTAAGTTCTGCAAAAACTTTGATACACAAGTTGCTCAATGCAATCAGTTCTCTAGAACTGCTACCAAACAGACATAATCTCTATCATAATGAAATGTGGAAGGCTAAAGGACTCAGGTTTTTTCGTGTCACTAACTATTTAGTATTTTATGTAGTGAATGAAGAAAAAATGAATGTGAAAGTGATGCGCATTGTCTATATAAAAAGAGATATAAAAACTGAGTTGAAAAAGCTGGCTTAACTTAGAAAATAATAATGTCCAGACAGTATAAAAACTATCTTGTTTTTGAGAGGACAAATAAATTGAAAAAGAGAAGTTTTTAAATTACCTCAAATCTCAACACGATATGTACCCCATTTCCCAGACAAAGGAAAGGGGTATTTTTTAATTTTCGCTAACCATTTTAATTAGTCTTTTAGACAGCCAAGCGGACAGACAATTACTCCGTCTTCACGAGTATAGGCTAAGTTGGTAGTTGTGATTATCATTAAGAAACTTGGTTCTTTCATTTTAGGTGAAAGCAATGACTTTAATTTAAGTAAGTTTTTTGCGCCTTCTTCAATTCTAACGCTGTTTCCAATTTTTATTTCAATTAGTCCAAACTCCCCATTATCTAGACATACAACTGCATCACATTCAAGCCCATTTTTATCGCGGTAGTGATAAACTTTTCCATTTAGTCTCTCTGCATATATTTTAAGGTCGCGAACCGCTAGGTCTTCAAAAAGCAAGCCAAAAGTTTTAAGGTCATTTATAAGAGAACCTGGTCCTAGTTCTAAGGCCCTGGCTGCAATTGAGGGACAAATAAAGTGCCTGGTGGGTGCAGTTCTAATTGCTGTTTTACTGCGCAAATTAGGATTCCAGGCCTGAATGTCTACTATAATGAAGTTTTCTTTAAATAACTCAAGATAAGAAAGAACAGTAATATTAGATATAGAAAGGTTGTCATTTTCTTTAATGTCGTCCATTAAGGTTTTAATTGAACATTGACTTGAGATGTTCCTAGCGTATGACTTTAGAGTTTTTGTTAGTTTTTGTTTGTCTCTAAAAAATCTTTTATCTTTTAAGAGGTCGCTTTGAATTAGTTGTTCAAAGTAGTCTTTTAAAATTTCTAGGGCAACTTCTTTTGAAACACCAACACTTTGTGGCCAACCACCACGACAAATTAGGTAGCAATAGTCTTTAAATGTTAGTTTAGATTCTTGGGTTTTGATTTTCTTACCCATAAAAAGTTCATTTAAACTAACTCCACCAGTGCTGTCTAGAGATTCGTATAAAGACATAGGCCGCATAATTAAAGTTGTTATTCTACCGACGCCAGAATGCATTATTTGTGCTTTTTCTTTTTGCATTAAAGGTGTCGAAGAGCCTGTTAATATGAATTGACCAAATTCTCCTCTTTTGTCAACCTCTGTTCTAATGTCATCCCAAATAAAAGGAATTTCTTGCCATTCATCGATTAGAAGAGGTGGTTTTTTTGCCAAAAAATCCTCTGGTTCAGTTCTTGCAAGTTCAATGTTTTGAGCCTTATTTTTATTTGTTTGCATGTAGATAACGCTATTGGCAAACTTCAAGGCAGTGGTTGACTTTCCGCACCATTTAGGTCCTTTGATTAATAGTGCACCACAACTTGCTAATTTATCTTGAATTTTTTTTCAATTATGCGATTTAAATATTTTTTCATATGAACACCCGTACACACATTTTAATATAAAAATCTTTTTCAATCAAGCCATTTTATAATTTGGCTTAATTTCATTTTATAATTTGGCTTAATTTCATTTTATAATTTGGCGTTTGGTCTAAGAATTTTTTCTTATTTTCTTTAAAAAACTGAATTATTTTAACTATATTAAAAATACAAAAAGTTAATCTTTGAGACAACCAAGTGGGCAAATTATTACTCCATCTTCGCGAGTATAGGCTAAGTTGGTAGTTGTAACTACCATTAAGAAACTAGGCTGTTTTTTCTCAGGTAATAGTGCTTTTAATTTAAGTAAATTTTTAGCAGCTTCTTCAATTCCAACCGCACTTCCGAGTTTAATTTCAATTAAACCAAATTTACCACTATCAAGACAAACAACTGCATCACATTCTAACCCGCTTTTATCGCGATAATGATAAATTGTACCGCCCAGTTTATCTACATATACTTTTAAGTCACGTATAACCAAATCTTCAAACATTAACCCGAAAGTATTAAGGTCGTTTATCAAATCATCAGGCGCGATGTTTAATGCGTTTGCTGCAATTGAAGGACAAATAAAATGTCTAGTTGGAGAAGTTCTAATTGCTGTTTTACTTCTTATGTTCGGATTCCAAGCGCTGATATCTTCAATTATAAAATTCTCTCTGAAAATCTCAAGGTAGGACGCTACCGTGTTGTCTGATATTACGGTGCTTCCGTCTGATTTAACATCATTTATCAGAGTTTGAATAGAACACTCGCTTGAAATATTTCTAGCGTATGCTGCTAGTGTTTTCTTCAGTTTATCTTTATTTCTAACTATATCTGTATTTTTTAGCAAATCTTTTTCAATAACTTGTGTAAAATAGTTTTTTGCAATTTTTAGTGCTTTTTCTCTAGGCAGACCAACAGATAGTGGCCACCCACCACGACATATTAAAAAACTGTAGTCCACTAAGTTTAATTTAGAAATCACTCCGGTTGGGTGAATACCACCAAAAAGATCGTTTAAACTAACTGAACCTGTACTTTCTAAAGATTCAAAAAGAGACATGGGTCGCATATATATAGTAGTAATTCTGCCAACTCCTGAGTGCATAATTTGCGCTTTTTCATTTTTAGAAAGAGGAGTTGATGAACCTGTTAATATAAATTGGCCGAACTTGTTTCTTTGGTCCACTTGAAATCTAACCGCATCCCAAATAAACGGTATTACTTGCCATTCATCTATAAGCAAGGGTGGTTCTTTTGCTAGAAAAATCTTTGAAGAAGTTTTAGCAAGCGCTATATTTTGTTCTTTTTCATCAATATCCTGCATAAAAATCGCACTTTTAGCGAATTTTAAAGCAGTAGTGGATTTTCCACACCATTTTGGCCCTTTAATCAATACAGCTCCACAAGTTTCAAGCGTTTCTTTTAGTTTATGTTCTATGATTCGATTTAGATATTCAGGCATATTTGCTCCTTTGA
>CAUUFL010000015.1:0-7833 GCA_963544545.1 uncultured Acholeplasmataceae bacterium | reverse complement strand
AAAAACTCACTTAAAAAATAAACTTTTCATGCAAATTAAACCCCTTTAAGATGGCTAAAACAAGCCATTTTAAGGGAAATAAAAAAGGAACACTGATGTGTTCCTTTTTTGATGTATTTTAATTTAATTATCGTTCTTGTTTTCTCAAAGTGCGAAGAGCTCTTGCTGAAACCATAACTTTGTGAGTGTGACCTGCTTCGTCAGTAAATTTCACTGGTTGCAAGTTTAAGTTCCAGACTCTGCGAGTCGCACGAAGAGAGTGTGATCGATTATTTCCGGCAAGTTGTTTTCTGCCGCTAATAGCGCATATTCCCATGTTTATAAATCTCCTCTCCAATTATTTTATCATAATCAGGGTTTTTCCGCAATTTTAAACTTTTTGTATGTTAAACTTTAAGTATGGAAAAGAAAACAATTTTAATCACCGGAAGTTCAAGTGGAATTGGTAAAGCCGCTGCTGAAATTTTTTTAAAGAACAATTATTTAGTCTACGGAATTGACCAAAATACATCTACTATTGAAGATAAAAACTACCAACACTTTAAAGTATCAGTAACTGATTTTAAGAAATTACCTGACTTAAAAAATATCTCATATATTTTAAACAACGCAGGGACAATGGATGAGCAAAAATCCTTGGAAACCAACCTACAAGGCTATATTAACATTATCAATAAATATGAAAGTAAGGATTTGAAAGCCGTTTTAAACATCGCTTCAACCGCTGGTCACCACGGGTTTGGCAAACCTTTGCACGCTGCAGCTCAAGCCGCCCGCATCAACTACACTAAACATCTTGCCAAAACTCTTGGTGGAAAATACCAGACTTTAGTTAACTCACTAAGCCCAGGTCCAGTTCACACCAATTTAGAACCAGACTTGTATAAAGACAAAGCAGTAATGTCAGCGGTTGCAAACCAAAATATCTTAAAACGTTGGATTTCGCCAACTGAAATCGCTGAGTGGGTTTACTTTATTTTAACTAAAAATACCTGTGCAACAGGGCAAGACATAATTCTGGATTTAGGTGAATGCATTAACCTAAACTTTATCTCGCCAACCCCACCTAGCCAAAAATAGCCCTATATAATATAAAGAGATTTAAGGTATAATAAAGGTACTGAGGTTTATTGATGGAACACAAAACAATAACAAGCGAATTTTTTACTAAAATGCTGATAAATGGAGCTGCTAACTTAAGGCTCCACATTGACGAAATTAATAACTTAAATGTCTTTCCAATTCCAGATGGCGACACTGGAACTAATATGCACCTGACTATCAATGCTGGCGCTAACAAAATTAAAATCTTAGATTTTCAAACCAAAACTATTGCAGAAATCGCAAAAGTTTTCTCACACGAACTAGTAGTTGCAGCGCATGGCAACTCGGGTGTCATTCTTTCTCAGTTTTTCCGTGGATTTGCGAAAGAACTTGGAAAAGTTGATAGTCAAGAACTTACAGTAGTTCAACTAATTGATGCCTTAATTTCCGGCTATAAAGTAGCATATAGCGGCGTAGTTCAACCAATTGAAGGAACAATTTTAACCGTACTTCGTGAAGCCGGCGAACATTTGCGCTTAAAACGCGGTAAACTAATTACTTTTGAAGATGCCTTAACTACTTATTTTAACCAAGCGAAGATTACCCTGCAAAAAACTCCTACTCTTTTGCCTGTCTTAAAAGAAGCCAATGTTGTAGACAGTGGTGGCGCTGGTTTTGTTAAAATCGTTGAAGGCTTTGTGCACTTTATTAACGGCAAAGTTATTAAGGAAGCAACTAAAACTACAACTAAGTCATTTGTTTTAAACTCAGAGCAAAGCACTGCTTACGACCACGTAATTGGTGAAATTAAGTTTAAGTTTTGTACTGAGTTTGTCTTGATTTTAGATAAACCAGAACAATTTTCAAAAGAAAAATTTATCAAAGAAATTAAAGACTTTGGCGACTCTATGGTAGTAATTCACGACGAAGAACTACTAAAAGTCCACATCCACACCAACCAACCACTTAACTTACTTAAAAGCGCCGAGCAACTAGGCGAAACCAGGTCTATTAAAGTAGATAACATGAAACTGCAAAACGAAGAGGCGGTGGCTGCGCAAAAACCAGCAGGCAAAACCCCTGAAAAAGAATATGGGCTAATCGCTGTTGCAAACGGAGACGGAGTTCGCCAATACTTACTTGAACACGGAGTTGACTATATAGTTGCCGGTGGCCAAACAATGAATCCATCTACTCAAGACTTCATTGAAGCAGTTGAGAAAGTCAACGCCAAAAACATTATTATCATTCCAAATAACTCAAATATCATCATGTCGGCAGAGCAAACTACTAACTTAGTTAAAGACCGCAATATCGCGGTAATTAAGACTAAAAACTTAGGCCAAGGAGTAGCCGCTCTTTCTGTCTTTGACCATAGTGCTGACTTTAAGACCAACATTGACAACATGCAAGAAATCGCACAAGCTGCTCAAACTGGTGAAATAACTTACGCAATTCGTGATACCAAACAAAACGGTATAGACATTAGAAAAGGTCATTATTTAGGAATTTCTGAAGGCGCTATCACTTGCTCTGTTGAAAATATTTTTGATGCAACACGCTGCCTGCTTTCCCAAATTCTTTCAAAAGAAAACGAAGTTGTCACCCTATTTTACGGCAAGGCTGTGTCTGACGAAGAGGCCAGAGAAATTGAGGAATACATCCAAACACTTTGTCCATACGCCGAGGTTAATTTAGTTAATGGGATGCAAGAAATTTATTTATTTATAGTTTCGGCACTTTGAAAAACAGGTTTAAAAAATAGTATAATATTTGTTAGAGGTATTGAATGAAAACGATTAAAGAACTTTTAAAAAAACACAACCGCATTATTATTCACAGACACTCCAAACCAGATATGGACGCAATTGGCTCACAAATGGGCTTAATGCACATAATTAAGGAAAACTTTCCAGAAAAAGAAGTCTACGTAGTAGGTGATCACAACAAATTTGACTACGAAAATGCCATGAATGAAATTCCTGACAGTTTTTACAAAGACGCTCTAGTTTTTATTACAGACGTCGCAGTTTCTTATATGATTTCAGATAACCGTTATTTGTTTGCCAAAGACGTGGTAATTATTGACCACCACGAAAACAAATCAGATGTAGCAGGAGCACACGTTTATTCAGACCCAACTTACGAGGCAGCGGCTGCTTACGTTTACGATATTGCTAAAAAACTAAAACTAAAAATCCCAGCAATAGCGGCTGACTACTTGCTAAATGGAATAATTACCGACAGCGGCCGCTTTCAGTATTTAACTAACGCTTCCCGTTTATTTCAAATCGCTGCGGAACTAACTGCTCTGGGTGCAGACCCGCTTAAGTTCTACAAGTGGTTGTATGTAGAAACTCTAGAAGAGCGTCAAACTAAAGCGAAGTTTGCTACTCGCATGCAAATTGAGGGCTCAGTTGCTTACTTTTTTAACACTAAAGAGTTTTTAGAATCACTTGGTACTTATGATTTCTTTTCAATTAGTCGCGGTATGGTTAACTTACTTGCTGGTATTAAAGAAATTCCCATTTGGGCTAACTTCACGTATTCCGCTGAGCAAGACAAAGTAATTTGTGAATTGCGTAGCCGTGAAATTGAGGTTGTGCATATTGCCAAGAAATACGGCGGCGGTGGACACGCACTGGCTTGCGGCGCAACCCTTGATAACTTTGAAGTGGCAAAAGCCATGATTAAAGATTTAAACGAACTAATTTTACAAAACCAAAAATAAATAATAAAGGAGCATAAAATGGACATTAGTTTAATTTTAAAAAAAATCAAAGAATACGACATTATTACAATCTACTCACATAAAAGACCAGACGGAGACTGCATAGGCTCTTCACTTGGTCTTAAAAACATCATTGAGACAACTTTTCCCAAAAAACAAGTATACTCACTGGGCGACCACACACCATACCTGCGTTTTCTTGGAGAACTTGACACTCTTGACGACGAAACTATAAAAAAATCTTTAGCGATAGTTGTCGACACCGCAACTCAAGAGCGAGTTGCAGACCAACGTTTTAAACTGGCTAAAGAAATCATTAAAATTGACCACCACATCGTAATGGATCAATACGGTGACATTAACTGGGTACATGAAGACGCGCCAGCGGCTTGTCAAATGATTACTTACTTTCTGTATAAGTTCAGAGATCAACTTCTTATCACTAAACAAGGTGCGCAAGCACTATATGCCGGTCTAGTTACGGATTCTGGTGGATTTAGATATCGCGGAGTTACTGAAACTACTTTTCAAATGGCGGCTTTCTTAGTTTCTAAGGGTGTTGACCTTGAATACGTAGACCGTGAACTTTCTAAAACTACTTTTGCACAACTTAAATACAAAGGCTATCTACTTTCTAACATCAAACGCTCAAAAAACGGCGTGGTTTACTTCCTTGCGACTCGCGACATTCAAAAGAAATTTAACTTAACTCAAGAAGACACAGCAGCGGCTATTAACGCCATGGCCGGAATTGAAGGTTGCCCTGTTTGGGTACTATTTATTGAACTTGAAAACTCAGTTCGCGTCCGAGTTCGTTCAAATCAAGTAGAAATTGCTTCAGTTTGCAACAAATTCCCTCCAGGGGGAGGACACGACTTTGCAGCGGGTTGCCACTTGGATAAAATGAAACAACACACAAAAGTAATTGACGCCCTTGACGCCAGAATTGTGGAAGTTTTAAAGAAAAATAACTAACAATGCTGGAACTACTTTTAAACATTACCACCAATAAATCAGCAAATCATAATTCTAAAATATCCGAGGCAATTACTAGAGGTTCACTAGACCTTCAAGCCCTGCAAACTGGCCAAGACTGGCTGTTTAAAGTTATCCTGCCGCTTTTAATTATTATGATCTACGCAGTAATTGTTGGACTTGAACGCCGCAATTTAGGAAAGGCTGTCGGGGTTTCTGCCTACTTTTTAGTAGGAATAGCGAGTTGTTCAATTGCGATTACTCAAAGATTGATGTTTGAACTAAACGCCTTTCAACCAAATGAAGGTCAAAGAATCATCGCGCAAGTTGTCGCAGGTGTTTCTTTTATTGGAGCCGGTGTCATCATTAAAGACAAGATGTCTATCAAAGGTTTAACTACGGCTTCCTCTATTTGGGCGTGCGCAATTTTGGGCTTAATTTTAGGTTCAGGTTATTTGTTAATTGGTGTAATCGGTGCAACTGTTATTATCATTTACATCTTTATTCGCGACATGGTTTCCAAAGAAAACCCATTTGTAAGTTGCCGTAATAACTTAATTCACAAAGTTAAACAAGGTGAGATTAAAGCAGAAGACGCCAACGCTATTTTAAACAAAGAAGACGATTTGCAAACTAGACACGTTGATGAGTTTAAACAACACTGATTTTGAAAATATCACTGCAATTGCGACCCCTTACGGTAAGGGGTCGATTTCAGTTATAAGAGTTTCGGGAAAAACTTGCATCAAAGAAGTCAACACTATCTTTAAAGGCAAAGACTTAACCCAAGTTCCTGGAAACACCTTAGTCTATGGCTTTATTTTAGACAAAGACAATCTACCGATTGACGAAGTAGTTGTTGCGGTATTTAAGAAACCCCATTCTTTTACCGCTGACGATATGCTCGAAATTTCTTGCCATGGCGGTGTGTTGGTAACTAATTTAGTGCTTGAGAGACTACTTAGCTTAAATATCAGAATGGCACATCCTGGTGAGTTTTCTTACCGTGCTTATTTAAATGGACGCATAGATTTAGTTAAAGCAGAGGCTGTGATGGACTTAATTGAGGCAGACACTAAAAGTGCTGCCAAAATTTCTATAAACTCACTACTTAGTAAAACTGGCAAGAAAATTTCTGAGTTTAAAGAACAAATCTTGACGTTAATTTCTGATATTGAAGTTAAACTCCAATACCCTGAGTTTGACGAGGCCACAGATTTAGAAACTTTTGAACGAAAGGCTAGAATTAACGCAATCTTAGCCGCCTTGACAGATTTTTTGAAAAACTCAAAAAGCACTACAATGCTAAAAACTGGGATTTCAGTTGCGATTGTTGGTAGACCCAATGTTGGCAAGTCTTCACTTTTAAATTCCCTTTTAAAACAAGACAAGGCTTTAGTTACCGACATTCAAGGCACAACTCGCGACCTAGTTGAAGGTAAAATTGTGCTTAACAACATTGCTCTAAACTTACTTGACACCGCAGGCATTCGCAAAAGCACAAATCTAGTTGAGTATCTTGGTATTCAAAAAAGTCTAGATACCATTAAAAGCGCTGACTTAGTTTTATTTGTTTTTGAGGCTAACCAAAAGTTAACCAAAGAAGACATAGAAATTTTAAACAAAATAGATCCTGCTAAACTAATTAAAATTGCAAACAAAAAAGACTTAGGAATTAAAGAAAAAGACAAAGACTCTGTTTACATTTCTACTTTCGATGAAGACTTAAAACCGCTTGAAGACGCTATTTTAACTAAGTTAAAGATAACAGATCTAGACACCAGAGACTTAGCGTTTTTGTCAAACCAAAGACAAATTACGCTACTTGAAAAAGCAATTTCTGAACTAAAAGAAGCCCACAGTTCTACAGACTTCTTAACCGCTGACTTAGTGGTTATGAACATTAAAACCGCTTACAACGCTATAAAGGAGATACTTGGCGAGGTGTATGACGATGATGTAAACAAGAACATCTTTAGTCATTTTTGTCTTGGCAAATAAATAACTATGTATAAAGTTTTATACCGCAAATACCGACCAAGTAAACTAAAAGAAGTTGTTGGTCAAACGGTAATCATTCAAATTCTTAGACAAATTCTAAAAAGTGGCAGCATTCCACATTCTTTTATTTTTGCTGGCACCAGAGGAATTGGCAAAACCACGATTGCCAGAATTTTTGCGAAAGCCATAAACTGCGAAAAACTAACTTCAGGCGATGCTTGTGGAAAATGCGCAAATTGTCTTGCAATTGAGCAAGAACAAACTGTAGACATTGTAGAAATAGACGGGGCAAGCAACAACGGAGTTGACGAAATCAGAGACCTTCGCGACAAATGCGTGTTTTTGCCGCAAAATCTAAAATACAAAGTCTACATAATTGACGAAGTTCATATGCTTACAACCGCGGCTTTCAACGCGCTTTTGAAAACTTTAGAAGAACCACCTAAACACGTTGTCTTTATTTTGGCAACCACTGAACCACACAAAATTCCAAAAACCATTCAATCTCGCTGTATGAACTTTAGTTTCCTGACTTTAACAGAAGCCGAAATTGCAGGACAAGTCGCAGAAGTTGCTAAAAAAGAAAAAATTACTTTAGAAAAAGAAGCAGCAACTCTAATTGCCAAAAAAGCAGAAGGTGCAATGCGAGATGCTTTGGTCTTGCTAGACAAAGCAGTAGCATACGCTGGACAAAAAATCGACAAAGGAACTGTTTTAAAAATAATTGGTGGAGTGGACGAAAACGAGATTTTAAAAATTATTAACTCGCTTGACAACGCTGACCTGGCCAACGCTGTTGTACAACTCGATACACTACTTAAGGCAGGTAAAAGCGAAAACTCAATAATTGACGCTTTTATTGATAACTTCAAGCAAATTTTGCTAAAAATTTCAACAGGTGAACCCAACCTTTTTAAAAAACTAAGCAAAGCAAAAGTTTTAGAAATATTTACTGAACTAAACACTTTAATTAAAGAAATCAGATACACAACTTCTAAGCAAAATATGCTGATGGTTACTTTAATCAAAATTTACTCAATCATAAGCAAACAAGAAGTGATTTCATTTAACACACACCTAGA
>CAUUFL010000014.1:0-7844 GCA_963544545.1 uncultured Acholeplasmataceae bacterium | reverse complement strand
TGAATAAGTTCATCCGAAAAAGTTTCCATCAACATTGATTTACCTGAGCGTCTTATCACGGCGATAACTTTAATTAAGTCGTTTACAAAACAAAACCCCTGATTTTAGACAAATACTTTTCTCTTTTAAAAAAATTTCATAAAATTCAACTTATCTTTTAAATAAATTTTGTTATATAGCTGGACTAAAATCAAGTTATCACTGAATATTTTTTAAAAATAAAAAATATTCAGTGATAACTGTCATTTAAATAATAAAATCTATTTAAAGCTGTATCTTTTGATGTCATGCGATTCGTTTAATAAAGAATTCCCAGCCACACCCACTATATAAAAATTTGCAAAATTGCAAAAATGCAACAAAAACCGCGAATTTAGTAAAATTTAGGCTTAAAATTGTGATTTTATATTTCTAATGAATAAATTTTTAGGTATTTAATCCTAATATTTATAGAGTAATCCACATTGTAAAATATGGAAAAATATGCCAGCTAGGAAAAGAAATAATTGTTGTAAAAACCTTTAAAATCAACTTTTTAGTTAAAAATTGTGTATTTTAATCATTATTACAATAGTAGTAGTCAGCAATTATTTAGCATATAGTGGTAGAAATTGGGAATTCTTTAGTTTAATGCTTTTAAGTAAATTTGTTAGTTGTGCGGTCTATGAAAAAAATATTGAAAGTTATAACCACAAAATCACTAAAAATGATTTGAAACAAGAAATGAAGCGCAAAATATAAGTACTGTGGTGATGTTAAATATCAAATTCATAAAATCAAACTGTGTCTCTAAGGCGATTTATTGGCGCTTCAAACTATACCTTGTGGTAGATTTTTCGAGGGACATTTCGAGGGACATTTTCGAGGGACATTCGAGGGACATTTCGAGGGACATTCCGTTAGATAATTAGTTGCTTTCATATTTTAACTTATATATTCGTTATTAAATTGAGAGAAAAATGCTCGGTTAAATATATATTTTTACACGATAGCATATCTCTTCTAATACAGTTAGGGGTACAAAAATATATTTTATTCCAGTTACGTTTCTATCTGCAATAATAATTTTATTAAAACTTCTAAAAATATAAAAAGGCCAAAAAGGCCTTTTTATTTTATTTTTTATTTTTATGTTTGTTTTTTGGTTTGTTCGTTTAGTTCCCAATGCCCATTTTTTCCTTTACCAACATATTTAATAGTGGTAATTTCTTTTATATATCTAGTAATAGTTTTTTCACTAACTCCCAAAATAAGCGCTATATTTTTACGACTTACTTTGGTGTCTTCTTGAATTATATTTCTAATTTTATTTTCAATTTCAATAGAAACATTTCTAGAGACATCTTTATCTACAACTATGCCTACCTTTTGTGTAGCTATTTTCTTAAGAGGAATTGTTGTTTTAAATATATTTTCTTCAACAAAAAGAGGATTTTTTCCTGAATAAAGTTGCGTGAATTTATAAGTATTTCTCATTCCAGATCCCAACTCATCTGCAAGGCCAATTTCTCTAAAAACTTTTGATATAGGGGGATTTTTTGGAAACGGTTTAAACTTACGTAAGTCCAAAGTTCCCAATTCATGTGGCAGGTTACTATTTTCAATCATGATTTTTTCATCATCTATAATCATTTTTGCAGGGAAACCACTTGCAAAGTCTCGATGAGCTAAAGTATTTGAAACTATTTCTCTAAGAATTCTGTCTCTTGCGTTGACATTGAAAATCCCGTCTAATACAAACAAGTTATTTAAATGCTTTTGGCCGAAATTCATAAGTCTTTCATAACTATCGATCAAGTTTGTTATGACGACATCTCTGTCGTCATATCTATCTTTATTTTCAACCCTAAATATAGCGTCTGTTTTATGTTGAGGAAGAACAGACATTATTGAGTTGTCTTTTCCAAATAAAAGAATAGCAGCTAAAGTAATTCCTTCGCGTTTAGTCTCTGGGTCCGTTAAAATTAAGCCACTGCTTCGTAAAAGCATTTCATCACTCATAGTCTTCCAAGGATGGTCTTTATTGAGACTGACCGCCATCTTCCTTGCTTTTTTAATAACTGAAACATCAAGAAAGTATATATCCAGATTAGGATACACTTTATTTACAAAATATTCGCGTCTTTTTAGCGAATATAATTTGTAGACTGCTTCTGAATTGTTTGAGATGTTGATATCACCATCAAACGACCTATCCCAGATTTTACCGTTTTGTTTACATACTTGTGTACCTTCAGGCACTCTGATGTAAATTATTTTTTTATTATCAATGGCGAAAACTTCTGGCTGTAGATAAAGTGGCGGGTTTATTTTTTGAGGATTATTCACTGTTGTTGTAAATTCCTTAATTAGTTTATCTACTTTATCTGGGTTCACACCAACAATTTCTTTTTTATCGTTTACACCAAGCAAAATATGCCCACCATTTCTGTTGTTAAAAGAACACACAGAATCAAAAACATTTTTAGTTAAGGAATCTCTTGATTCCTTAAACTCAACATCTATTTTTTCTCCGTTTTGAACCAATTTCTTTATTTCCGATATTGTCATATTTTCATTCCACCTACTTTTATTTTTCAATATTTTTTTTGATAAAGACATTAGAGTTTAGAATTTCTACTTTATCTTTGTTAACTACAAAAGTAACGTAGTCGCCGTTTTCTAAATTCAAAAGTTCTCTAATTCTTTTCGGAATGGTTACTTGTCCTTTAGACATAATTTTTGCTGTATCCATAAATATATCGCGCATACTTATACCCCTACTTTTCCTACATACATTTTAGCATTATTGTGGATTTTCTCGTCATTTATTTCTTTAGTGCTTAAGTTTTTTTATGTTTGCTGTGCTCAACTTTAGTTGCTAGCATTTTAAAAAAAATTGCAAAATGGTGTTGAGACAAAACAAAATCAAAATATTGCGAATTTTGTTTAGTAAAACTACCTTTAAAACTTTTAAATAAATCATGTTAAATACGCTATATAAAAATTACAAAATCGCTACATAAAGCGGTTTTATATTTTTACTAAAACCGTTTTTTTTTTTTTTTGCGGCTTTGATTTATATCATAATCCATATAATGATGCATCAATTAACATTTTTAAATAAAAACTTCTTTATCGCAAAATGCGTCAGCAAGCGCATTATTTGAAAAACTAACGCTTTGTTTTAATTTAAGAAGATTTTTTAAAATTCTTTTTAATATAATATATGTGTGAGGCTAAACTTTAAAGCTTAGTCTTTACCTTACTTTAAACAAAGGAGACCGATATATGCATATCAAGAAAAGAAACGGATATTTAATATCTGCCATAATGCTACTTACTTTGGTTTTAATCACTCTGTTTTTAATCTTTTTGTTTATGCACCCCACAGTCTATTTTTCTAAGGCCAGTGGCTTTTCTCAACACGATGGTGTGAGAGCAGGCAAAAATAAACTGCGCTTAGTGGTGCCAGAAACTGTAGACACAACTAAATCTACTTATATTTCTGTAAAACAAGAGTGGTTTGAAACCAGCAGAATAGGTAGAATTACTGAAATTAAAGCCAAACAAGGAAAACACGCAGCAATAGATTTTACAGACCGTGAATACAATCAAGAAGTATTTACAATTTACACTAAAAACTGGTTTGGAATTAAAAGAGAACACGACGTTATTGTTGATTACTCTAACTTTCTTCGTGTCTTTTTCCCAGAATCACAAGATGGTGTTGCTCCGCGCAAACCTGTAATTTTGCCATACTCAAAACTACAAACCGAATATAAACACATCTACGAAGAACTATATAAAATGAAAGGCTTTGTGGCGTTTGACGAAAAAGGACATGCAAGCGGACAATCTGTAAGCAAAGAAGAAGTATTTGTAAAGGAAAACGCCAGAGGCCGCGCGTTTATTGTTAACAACAACACACATATTTCTTTAGTTTACGATTTTGTGCTACCAGGTATCTTTAAAAATCAAGCCCAAAAAACCCAAGTTTATGATCTTGTTGAAAAAGTAATGGGCAAGGCCAGAACTCTTGACCCAGAAAGTCAAGGTCTGGAAATTAAGTTAAATACACCGCCTTTCTACATTTCTAAGTTTCTTGGTTGGTACTACATCGACCCAGTTGGCAACCGAGTTGACCTAAACCCAGGTGAAGAGTTTTTAATCCCACAATGGGTAAAATCAGAGCTTAGGCTAATTGCTAAATACGACATCACTACCGACACCGACAAGATAGGGACTGGACTAGATAAAAAAGGACTGGTCGCAGATTCTGACTTTGACGGCGATGAAGGAGTATTTTTTGATATTGTTAAAAAAGGAAGTCCGCTAAAAGAACATGTTTATCAAAAACCAGGATATACATATGAAGGCTGGTATAGAGACAGTTCCTTAACTGAAAAAGTAAATTTTGCTTACGAAGTTGCAGACGCTCACACTGTACTTTACTTAAAATCTATTAAGCAAAATCAACCACAGCCTGAAAAACCAGTTAAATACCATACTGTAAACTTTATTACGCCAAGTGATGCAAATCAGTTGCTTTCAACTAAACGTGCACACGGACAGAAACTAGAGACTAACTACTTAACCCCATCGCTTGTCTCAAGACTTGACGAACACGGCAATCTTTGGGAACTAGACTACTGGAATTTAGTAGACCCGATTACTGGCACTAGAACCAGATTTGATTTCAATACCCCAATTACCGAAGACATCACACTTGAAGCTGTGATGCGAAAAAGAATACCTGCTACTTCTAAATATACAATCAAGAGATACTATGAGTCTGTAGATCAGGCTGGCAACTTCATTGAAGATAAAACTAAAGAAGAAGTAGTTGACGGCCAAACACCTGGGCAAGAAGTTGAGTTGTCGCCAACTCAAACAAATGCACCAACTGGTTTTACTTTAGCAAGTGGTACAGAAACAAAGAAAAAAATCAATAAAGATGGTTCTACTGTATTTGAACTAAAATACACCCGCAAGCGCTACAAAGTTAACTTTGAAGTTAACTACAACGGCAATCACTTTAAAGATGTTGAAGCCTCTTTAATCTCTGAGCAAACTGTTCCATATGAAGGTAAATTAACTAAACCAGCAAACCCAACAATTACTAAAGCAGGCTACACCTATACTTTCAAACACTGGCAGTTAAAAGACGAGATGGGAAATGTTTACAAGCAAGTCGACGAGTTTGATTTTAATACTAAAATTACTAAAAACTTAACTTTAGTTGCTTACTTTGAAGAGAAAAAAGACACAGCAACTTATACTGTTAAGCATATTTTCCAAGGCATTCAAAATCAAATTGACGAGCGAATAGAAGAAAAGAAATTTACAGAACAAGTTGGAAAATTAGTTACTGTTACTCAAGAAAACAGAGATAAAGCCTTTGACCAACACTTTGAAGTTGCAGATTTTTCTGAAACTAAAAAAGTAGAAGCCGATGGTTCTACCGTTTTTGAAATCAGATACGCTCGTAAGAAATACAAAGTAAACTTTGAAGTTAACTACAACAATCACTTTGCAGGCGCCAACGCTTCCAGCGAACCTGCCCAAACTATTCCTTATCAAGGTAAGGTTCGCAAACCTGAGTTTTCGCCTTCTTTAGGAAAACCAGGACATACCTACACCTTTAAACATTGGCAATTAAAAGACGAGATGGGAAATGTTTACTGGGAAGTCTCTGCATTTGATTTTGACAACACACAAATTACTAAAAACACAACGCTAGTTGCTTATTTTGAAGAAAATGTACAAACCGCTAAATACACAATTAAGCATATTTACAAAGGTTTAGTGCCAAGTCAAGATATTGTTGAACTTGAATACAAAAACGCTCAGGTCGGAAGTTCTGTAACTGTGTCTGATGCCAACAGCATTTCAAAACCTGGTTTTGAAATCAAACCACAAAGTCAAACTAAAACAATTCAGGCAAACGGTCAAACTACCTTTACTTTAACTTCTGAAACTTACAGGTTTGAAGAAGTTTTAAGAGATGTTGACCATCCCAAAAAAACCGACCCTGCACAACTGAAAGACTATACCTTTGTAGGTTGGCAAGATGAAGAAACTGGTCAAATGATAGATTTTTCTAAAAACATCAAAGTTGTGAAGAACTTAAAACTAAAAGCAATTTGGCAAGAATCAACTGCAACCCGCCCGGTTTACCTAAAAATGATTTGGGAAAAGATCAATGAATCTACAGACCAAGAAGTTGAACAAAAAATCTCAACTCAAAGAACAATTGGTGCGACTGCGCGAATTACTGACACCGACATTAGTGCTGCTTTAAATCAGTTTATTTCAAACAATCCACATCCTAACCACGAAAGTAATTATGATGCAGCAAACTCAGTACCATCAGTAACAATTACTACTTCAACTGACAAACACTACATTACTATTTACTTTAAAGCCCGCACCTACACAGTTAACTTTGACAGAAGTGGACTAGTTGACTCATCTGTAGACGCTCAACTTAAACAACCAATCACACTTAAATACTCACAAGTCTTGTCGGCTGACTTAATTGCTAAAATGAAAGCAGTTAAAAAATCGTCAACCGCTAATAAAGACTATGTGTTTAGCAGACTAATTGAAACTCAGTCTAACCAAACTTTCCAAGAAGGAATTGCTTATAACAAAGACATTGTCTTAAAACCAGAGTTTCTGGAAAAAGATGTGCTGGTAGAAGTTACTCCAAAAGTAGCTGCGCACGACATGGATAAAGCAGACGCAAGTCAATGGTCAGTGCAAACCGGTAAAGTTGGCGATACCTTTAACTACCAACCAACGGTTGGTGTTAAAAAAGGTTGGCGTTTAGTTGGTTGGTCAAAGACCAACAACGGAGTTGTTGAAAACATTCAGTATACTCGCGACTTAAAAGAAGTATATGCAGTTTTTGCGCCTGCTGAGACTACCTATACAATTAGGCATATTTTTAAAGGTATTCCTGAAGACAATATCGCCGATGTTGAGCATACTACTACTAAAAGCGCCTTGACAAATTCTTTAGTGCAGTTAACTAATCAAGATAAGTACCACGATTACAACGAAAACAGTTTTGATGTACAGTTGCCACCAAGTGCTCAAACCATTAAAGCAGACGGTTCAACTGAGTTTACAATTACTTATGTTCGTCGTGAGTTTAACATAACTTTCAAAGTTAATTACAATAACCACTTTCCTGGAACTGCTGGAAATATTCCAAGCAACCAAAAAGTTAAGTTTGAAGGTAAAATTAAACAACCTACTCCAAACCCAACTATTACTAAAGACGGAAGAACTTACTTATTTAAACACTGGCAACTTGAGTCTAGTATGAACGGAACTTATTCAGAGCAACAGCCTTACGACTTTACAAAGCCAGTTCAAGGAGATGTTTCTTTGGTTGCATACTTTCAAGAAACTATACACAAAGTAACTTATAAGATCGTACATTATTTGGAAAAAACCGGTAATGACAGTGGTCTAAATGGTAAGTATGAAAGAATTGAAGAAATCAAGTCTGACCAGAAAGTAGAAGATGGCGCAAGTTACCAAGACTACTCAGCACTAGACACCGATCTTTACGAGAAACACACTACACACCCACAAAATAAACTAACTTCTCAGTTAACACCTGACGACAACTCAGTTGAAGTTTGTCAGTACTATAAGTTAAAAGAAGTTGAAGTTAAGTTTAAGAAAACCGAAGGTATTGCTTCGTTTACTTACGACACTCTAAAAGTTAAGAAAACCAGAAGTGTTTCACTTCCTGGCTACACTCTTAAGAATACTCATAACTTCACAGGTTGGGCTTTATCTGAAAACGGCCAAACTCAAAGTGAGTTTGTTGTTGAAAAAGCAACAAC
>CAUUFL010000013.1:0-8027 GCA_963544545.1 uncultured Acholeplasmataceae bacterium | reverse complement strand
GCGGTATTTAGGTAGATTGTAAAGCAAATTGTATTTGGTTTTCAGAACCAGCGGAACAATAAACGGAGAAATTATTAAAGCAACCACAAGTGAACTAAAGACTAATAGCAGGTTAATTTTTAGGTAGTGGCCAAAAATTTGTTTTCTACTAATTCCAATTGCCTTCATCGTGCCTATTTCTTTACTTTCTCTAATAATTAACTGCGAAGATGTAGTTACAAAAATTAGCAGAGAAACTAAAAAGAAAACGAGTGGATAGATAAAGGCTGAGTAGAAAGTCAAACCAACGTCTTCGTTTACTACATTGTTTGTAAACAAGGTTTGTCCAGTTTTAGCATATAAAAATCTACTAGATGCAGTTCCCACACCTTTGTTGTCTTGTTTAAGTAAGCGTTCATATTCTAAAATAAACTCTTTGGCAGTGTTTTCAGGGGTTTTAGAGTTTAAAAAACGCACATTTATTTGGTTTGGAAATTGTGGGATTTTAAGCAGTTCAACTAAAAGTTTTTTGTTTTGTTGAACTTCTTTGCTAAGTAGTTTTTCTTTAACTCCAGGAAAACTGTATAAGCGCTCAACTTGCGTAAATAAGTCTTTGAAAAACTCGTCTTTGTAGTTTTGTCTAAGCAGGGTAAAGTAGTCGCCGTTGTAGTTAGGAGTTGCGTAGTCTTTTTTGCTTTTAGCAAGTGGTCGGAAGTTAACTAAGTTATTTTCTTTAAACTCTTTTTTAAACTCAGGGGTTTGTTGGCAAACTATAAAGTCATTTAGCATTTGAATTCCAGCCAACAGTCCAGTTAGTTTAGGTTTTTGAAGACCAAGTTCTTGAAATAAAGTCTCGGTATCTAAAAAAGTCTGAAGTTGAGATACGTTTTTTTGAATAGTTTCACCAGTATACACGTATCCTGCAATAGGAACGACAATTTTTAGCCTAGTTTTGTTTTCAGCAATTGACTTTAAAAACCTGCGCAGCGCCGTGTATGACAAAAATGTTTCGTTAAATTGATATGGCAGGTTTTGGTCAGTCTGGTCTTTTAGATACGAACGGTTTGTCAAAATACTTTCAAAATTACCATCAAAGTATAGCCTTTCTACGCCTTTGAAGGCTAAATCTCCGTTTTTATAAACGATTTCTCCTGTGTTGTGGTCAATCTTGTAACCTTTTTCGCCAAGCAGCAGTTCAAGGTATTTCTTTGGCACATCTATTTCAACAGGAGTTCCAACTCTGGGTAGTTTTTTAAACTCATCTACTTTCATAAAAATCCCGCGCTGCGGGTTTTTAATTTCTTTTCGTTCGTGGTCGTACACCACATAACTTTTTGAAATTCGCTCTTGCCAGATGGGTTTTTTAGTTAAAGTCACATCGTATTCAGAAGCAATAAAACCAGAGTTTACGTATTTTTTGTATTTTTCAATGTCTGCATTTAGTTGGCGAACCCTCGGACTGTTTTTGATTTCAGACTCAGTAAAGCCAGTTGCTAATTTTAAGTTAAGCAAAGCCGAACCTCTGGTTTCCATCTCGTAGTCGCTTGTCTTTAGGCCAATATTGGCAAGTGCTTTTTTGGCACGTGCTATGTCTTCTTCTTTTAAGTAGGTATTTGCAATCAAGGAGTGTGTCAAATTACTTTCTCTGTAGACTTTTTCAACTCTGGTTTTAAGGTCGCGATATGAGGCAACTAAACCAAAGAAAAGCACGAAAAATAAGGTCAAAATTAAAAATAGCGCAACATACTGCTTAGTTGATTTGCGCAGAGTTCTTAATATTTTTTTATTTAAAATACTTATCATCACCACTTAAGTTCGTCAACTGCCAACGGAGTTTTATTTTTAAAATCTCTAAAAATCTGACCGTCTTTAAGTTCAATCACGTGGTCTGCAATTTTTGCAATCTCTGAGTTGTGAGTCACGATAATTATGGTTTTTTTGTGTTCTTTATTTAAATTTTCAATAATTTTTAAAACTTCAATTCCGGTTTTAATGTCAAGTGCACCAGTTGGCTCGTCACAAAGCAAAAGATCTGGATTTTTAACGAGTGCACGGGCTATCGCCACTCTTTGCTGTTCTCCACCCGAAAGCTGTTGTGGAAAGTTCTTTAAGCGTTTATCTAGACCTACACTTTTAAGAATTTCTTTTGAGTTAAATGAGTTTTTACCAAAACGCGCAATTTCTACGTTTTCATAGACATTTAAGTTAGAAATTAAGTTATAAAACTGAAAAACGAAACCAATTTCTTGGCGTCGGTGTTCAATTAGTTCGCGTTCTGAGTAAGTGCTGATGTTGTGGGTTTTGAAAAACAGACTACCTGAAGTTGCGGTGTCCATACCGCCAAGGATATTTAGCAGTGTTGATTTACCCGCACCGGACCTTCCTAAAATACAAACAACTTCGCCATCTGCCACTGAAAAAGATATGCCTTTTAGGGCATCTACTTGTGTTTCTTTTTTACCGTAAGTTTTAACTAAATTGTTTGCTTTAATTAAGTCCATGTCTTGCTCCTTTTAGTTAGTTAATTATATAAAATAAAAAATACCTTTTCAATTTAGGCAAGTTAAGACTAAAGAAAAAAGGTAGTTTTTTTGATAAATTAGTGGTTAGACAGAGTGTAGATTTTAGAAACTGGAACTGTAAACATAAACCCAATGATTTTCTTTTCGGTGTTAATTAAAATTTCTTTAATTGAACCGGCTACCCGGTCTGCCATTTCGTGGTCTTTGACAACAGTAAAAATAGTTTTGCTATTTGGATTGTAGCTTTTGCCAAGTTTAGCAAAATGTCCAGAAAGAAGTGAGTTCATACCAGGGTGCGAACGTACAATATATCCAGCCATCCCGTCGCTGTCTACCACGGTTGCACCTTTTACACCAAGTTCTAAGAACTTTTCCATAATATCTTCAAGGTGATCAGTGTCATTTAAAACAATAAATAATGCTTCCATAATTTACTCCTTTTTTAAAAAAATAATTTTGGGTTAAAAAGTAACTTCGTTAAATTTATCTAGCCCGTTTATTTCACCAGCTCTAGAAATTGCAAACTTAGAAAATAGTGGGCCTGTGGTTTCAAAAAACAAGGTGGTAATTAAGATGATTGCCGCAATTGTGGCGCCAAACTCCCGCATGGAGTTGGCAACAATTACAATTAAACCTAGAGACACCCCGCCTTGTGGAAGTAGGGCAAAGCCAATGTATTTTTGCACCATTGGATCGGCTTTAGCAGCCCGCGCTCCAACTGAAGCACCGACGTATTTGCCAACTGAGCGGCCAATAATGTAAAGAGCGATAATTGCAAAAAGTACAGGACTAGTTCGGCCAAACATTCTAAGGTCAAGCGAGGCTCCAGAAAGCGTGAAGAATAAAATATATAGTGGAGTTGAAAAGTCATTCATTGCGTTGTAGGTTCTGTGTGGCTTTTTAACTAAATTAGCAACTGAGGCTCCAACTGCGATGTTTGCAAGTAGTGGCGAGATTTCCACAGCACCATTACTTATTTTTTTAAGAAAGTAAGACAAACCTAGACAGATTACTACAGAAGCAAAGCCAAGTACTTGAATGTCATCACGGTCTTTGTCGTACATATTTGCAAGAAAAGCCAAAGCAACTCCGACTAAAATACCTACAATTATTGAACCGAAAACTTCAATAAATGGTTTTAGTACACCAAATGCTAAAGAAGTTGTAGCAGCACCACCTGTGGTGTGTGGCAAGATAACTTTGGCAACTGCAAAAATCAAGCCAAAGGCAATAATTCCAAAAATATCATCAAGTGCAGCAATTGGTAAAACTGTTTTAGTAACAGGGCCGTGCGCTCTGTATTGCTTAATTACTAGCAAAGTAGCGGCAGGCGCAGTAGTTGCAGCCATTGCAGAGAGCAACATTGTAAATGCTAAATTGCTCTTTGAAAATGGCAGGTATGCGTATTTACCTGCACTGTTTTGCATAATTTCTGCAGGTTTTGGAATAAATAAAATTAAGATAAAGACTAAAAGCACAGCACCAAGGACTTCAAGTAGAGTAATAATTGCTACTTTATTTCCAATTTTCTTTAAGTTTTTAAAGCCAAACTCAGAGCCAATTGAAAAAGCAATTATAGTTAAAGCAATCTCTTTAATGAAGTTTAAATTACTCATTTCGCTTGTAGTAATAAAACCTTCAAAAGGAGTAAATAAAGCGATTGAAGGCCCAAGAAAAAGCCCAGCAATTAAGTAGCCAGAGACAGACGGCAGTTTAAATTTTTGTGCAACTTTACCGCCAAAGAAACCTACCACCAAAGCAAGCCCAACTTTTAATATAGCAATTCCAATAAAGTCCATTGTATTTAATTCCTTTCGGTTTATTTTAAATTTATTTTCAAAAATTAAAAAAGCCCATTAAGGGCTTTTTTAATGAGACAAGCTCTAATATGTGCGAAAAATCTTTGGCGGGCCAAAGACCATCTTATTTGAACCTAGATGTGCAATTCCGCTGTAAATATGTTATCATACGTATGTATTAATTTCAATCAAAAAACATTTTTTTTTTTTTTTTTTGATGCCAAAAAAGTTAAAGAAAGGAAAGAAAAATGGAAAACGAAAAACAAAATTTAAACAACGTGATTTCTGAAAACGATATCACGAAAAGGCAGCCTAGATATGGAATTTCCCTTGATATGGGTACTAACTCTATTGGTTTCGCCGTGGTATGGGACTCTGGCGAGAAAGCAGACCAAATTGTAGTCAGGAAAGGAAAACGCCTGTATGGTGCTAGACTTTTTGAAGAGGCTCAAGACTCAAGTAAATATAGAAGTGCTCGTTCTGCCAGAAGAACTTTAGGTAAAAAACTGTGGAGATTGAATTTACTTAAATGCGTACTTAAAGAATATGTATTAAACGAAGATAAAGATTTTTATAAAAATCTACATCTTACGCAAATTCACCAAGGTTCAAATATTTTATTTAGAGAACCTAACTACCAAGATAAAGACTATTTTAAAGAGTTTCCAACAATTTATCATTTAAGACAAGCACTTGCAGACAAATTAAAGGTAGAAGAATTTAAAGCGCGCGGTTTATACTATCGCTTCTTATTTTTAGCTGCACACGATATGCTTAAAAATCGTGGGCACTTTTTGATTACTGCTGACCTCGATTTTTCAAATTTATCCAATATTGAACAACAAAAAACAAGTTTAATTAGTGAAATTGCTGATGGAATTTTGAACTTAGCAAATCCAGATAGCGAGATTCCAAATAAAGAAGAAGTTATTGCTGAAATTAATAAATATTTTTCTGACCCTAATGTTAAACCAAAAAATAACATAGCCGGCTATATTTACCGCGCAATCATTGGAAACGACATTAATTACAATGCGCTTTTTGGCATCAGTGATAAAAATAAGATGAAGTTTTCTGTGAATGAACTTGAAGAATTACAAACCGAAGACGAAGAAGTAAACTCAATTATTGAAAAAATGTTTTCATATTACTCAATATTAAAGGCGTCTAAGATTATAAGTGGAGAATCTAAGTCTATTTCTGACTTTAAAATTAAACTTTTTAATAATCATCGAGATACAGTTTATCTGTTAAAAACGCTTTTTAAAGGAACTGACGTATATAAAGATATTTTTAATAAACACGGAATTTACGAAAAATTTATTGGTAACGGTAAAGAAAGCGAAGCCGGCAAGAAATACAAGTCAGGCAAAAAACGTCCTTTAAGGGCTTACCAAGATGGTTTTATTAAAGAACTGAATAAAATTCTGCAAAATTATTTTAAAGACAATGAAACCAAAGAAAGTTTCTTAACAAACGCTGAAACTAAAGGGCTTGAATTTAAACAGTTTGCAGAATATTTGATTTCTGAAAACCCTACTTTTGATGATGTTGAAAAAGGCTATACTCTATATACGCCAACTAATTTTGAATATAGTAGAGAAGTGATTAATCAACTGCATCTTGCTGAACTTAGAAAAATTCTTGAAGTTTCTGCGCTACCCGGCAGCATAAAAAATAACTTAGAAACCCTGCTTACCTTTAAAGCAGATTATTATCTAGGTCCACTTTCTTCAGATGTTGAAGGCAAAAACCAATGGTTGGTCAAAAAAGAAGGCTTTGAAGGCGAAAAAGTCACTCCTTTTAATTTAGAACAAGTTGTAGATAAACTGGAAACCAACAATAAGTTTATTTCCAGAATGAAAAGAACTTGTAGTTATTTAGTTGGCGAAGAAACCATACAGCAAGAAACCATACTTTATCAAGACTATATTTTTTACAATACTGTAAACAAACTTTGTTTTGGAGAAGAAGTTGTGCCGATTTCCCAAGAAGACAAAGAAAAACTTTATCAATATTTGCTCATTAACAATTCAAATCAATTGACTTTAAAGACAATTGAGAAACTACTTGATAAAAAAGTTTCAAAAGGTATGGATTTAAATGCAGATAAACCTACACTCTCACTTTCTTTATCTGCTCACCGTAAATTTAGAGAAATTTTTGGTTTTCAAAACGAAAAACCAGAAAACTATTTAGATTCGCTAAAAGTAATCTTTTTTGACGAAGTTATCAATAATTTCAACATAAATAGTAATAACAGCATAGAAGTAAAACTTAAAATCATTGAAAAACTAGCCAAAATTTATGAAATAAAAGAATTTAAAAATTTAGAGTTAAATAAAGACGTTAAACTTACCCAAGAACTTACTAATAAAAATTTTGTAGATGATTCAGTTAATATTGGTGCATTAAAGAAACTTTTGCAGGTCAAGTCAAACAAATCAGGTAAACTTTCGTTTGAGTTTTTAACTAATCTTTTTCTTAAAAACGAAGACGGTGAATCAAAAACTGTAATTTCGCATTTACGCGAATCTAACTTAAATCTGCAAGAACTAATTTATCTTAATGATAACCTGACGACAATTGCTAACAAAAATGCCAAAAAAGAACTTGATTTTTCAGATCCACACTTTTTAAATCAATATCTTTCTGAGCGTTTTGTACCACCACTTTCAAGAAGACCAATAATTCAGGCAAACAAGTTAATTGACGAAATAATTGAAATTATGAACGGTCAACTGCCTTCACATATCACTCTTGAGTTTACTCGCACTAACAACAAAAAAGATAAAAACAAAAGAACTACTTCTAGACGTGAACAAATTAAGAAACAAATTGAAAGTTTAAAAGATTTTGAATACAAACAAAGTCTTATTGAAGAACTTAATAACTTGCAAGTTGACCCTGAATTAAGAGGTGATAAGTTATATCTTTATTTTTCTCAACTTGGAAAAGACATTTATACCGGAAAACCTATAGATATTAGAAATTTAGAAGACTACGATATTGACCATATTTGGCCGCAATCTAAGATTACAGACGAATCAATTCATAACAACAAAGTTTTGACATCCAAAGATGAAAACCGCAAAAAGGCAGATAGATATCCGCTTTCTTTAGAAATACAAATAAAAATGAGTAATTTTTGGAAGTATTTAAAAGAGTCTAAACTAATAACTGCCGAAAAGTACGAAAGGCTAATTAGAAAAACAGAACTAACAAAAGATGAAGTTTCTGAATTTGAAAATAGACAGAAAAATATTTTAGATTGGGTAAACAAAGAACTGATTAACTTTTTAAAAGACTATAAATTCAAAGGTAAAGAATTTGAAGCGGTTTATTCTAAATCAAGTTATGTAGATGACTTTAGAAAGACTTTTGATTTCTTAAAGTTTAGAAATTTAAATAAATTTCACCACGCACACGACGCATATCTGAATGATGTTCTTGCAAAAATTTTTAAGTCTAGACACAAATATCACATTGACGGAACTGTTGAATTTAAAGACAAGAAAGTTCCAACAATTTTAGAGCGAGCAATTCCTGAAAAAACCTTAAAAGTTCAAGGTCAAGAAGTTAAATTTTTAAAATATTTTGAAAATATATTCAACTCAGAAGATCAGTTAATTACAAAAATGACTGAAGTTAACAGCAGTGGTCCTTTTTGGAATGAGACAATTTATGGAAAAGACGAAGGAAGTATTCCTATCAAACAAGCGTTTAA
>CAUUFL010000012.1:0-8249 GCA_963544545.1 uncultured Acholeplasmataceae bacterium | reverse complement strand
AGTGTCCGCAATTGGGAATTCTTTAATTCTATGTAACTATCTCTAGAATAAGGAATTTTATCAGTAGAAAACCCTTCACCATAATCGTTTAATGTTTTTCTATTTTTCCACCTAAATTTTCCTTTGTTTTTAACAGGGATACTAATATGAACTTTATTATTTTTTACAAAAAATATTTTACTTTCTTTCATTTTTACAACCTTTTAACATAATTTTATCAAATATATGTATTAAAAGAAACCTAAATTTCATATTAGCCAAATAAATTAAAAGATGTACATTTTTTCTAAACAATCATGAAGAATTTTTTCATTTTCTAATTCAAGGCCATACATGTTTTCGATATCTATTTTAAAAAAATATTTCCTAACCAGAGAATTATTGTTAAATGCGTAATATGCAGATGCATTCTTGAATTCGTCAGTTATTTTTTTTGGATATAAAGGCGATAAATTGCCATAAATATATTTATTTTTTTTGGGATTAAAATTATTTTTAAAAAATAAAATCCAGCCATACTTATACAAATTTTCAACTTTAACTTCGACACCATTAGGAATATCGCCTTCTATGAAAGTCGCATTTCTCATTAGAGCATTTATATCTCTTAATGTGTAAAACTGCAATCCAGCATGTTTCCCTTTTTTTGGATATTTATTAACATTATTATCTATCGTTGTAATATTTGAAAAAACTATATTTTTATTGCTGTTGTAGATATTAAACTTAAAATTATTTATAAATTCTATATCCATTCCTTTTGAATTGCGCTCATACAGAGAAGCAACAACTGGAAATTCAGAATTTGTCTTTTTTATAGATTCAAAGCATTGACTAGAGAAAATAACTGATTTTAATAGTCTATAGTTTTCTTTAAAAAAGCCTAATGATCTAAAATTATTTTTTTTAATAAGATACGCAAGCGGATGTAACACACAAATATATTTAGCTTCTAGTATAGAATAAGCTTTTAAAAAAGAAACTCCAAAATCTCTAGAATATGCTTTTTCATCGCAAAGAAGCGAACCTTTTTCGCCTTTTTTATATAAACTTGTTACATCGTTATATGGCGGGTTGCCAATTACAACAAGTTCATCTTTATGACTTAGTTTGTATTTATCTCTACTAATGTTTAATAGTGAGTTTTCATGATAAATTTGAATAGTTGGATACTCTTGTTTTAATAATCTACAAGATCTTTCATCATATTCAGTGGCAAAGCACCTCTTTCCTTTACCTATAAACTGTTGCAAAAAAGCTCCATATCCAGAGCCAAAATCACCGATTACGCTGTTTAAACTAATATACTCATCTAAAAGCTCAGAAACAAGACTGACTAAGTGTTGAGGAGTAAAAATACTTCCGTTTTTAATAATTTCTTCTTTAGATAAATGTTTAATATTAGAAGAATCGACCATTTTTTTACTCCTGTTATATAGTTGTTATAAAAATATAGTTTATGAAACATCGCTGCATATGATGTTATCCATATAAAAATAGCGCTAATGCATAATTTTGTTTAAATAAATTAAAACTTAAATTTCAAATTATATATTTTAAATACAATTTTTAAATTGTTGGAAAAGATGATATATATTTAACAATTTGTTAAAAAAGGTATGTCACAATTTACATTTGCATATTGTAAACCTTTATTTTTTATCTTAATTTAACAACCAGAAATTATAAGGACAATCACTAAAATTTAAATTGTTATGGTTTCTTCCGTGTTTAAGACTAGAAAAACAAATAACTTGTATGATAAGAAATATGGTAGGCCCAGTAGGGTTCGAACCCACGATCGCAGAGTCAGAGTCTGCTGCCTTACCACTTGGCGATGGGCCTAGATTTGCTATTTGTAGTATAGCAAATTGTTTATGTTTATATGATAATATGGCTGTCAATTATTCAGTTTATCAAGAGAAAGTACATCTAAAATTTGATTTTGAGAAATTTCACCAATTCTTAGAAACTCAGGGTTGTTGTTTGACAGTTTAACGATAGTTGAGGGTAAATTACTAAAAGTTGCTTCGTTTTCATCAAAAACATAATGTTGTACATTTTCTTTAAAAGTCGCTTTTATTTCGGCAGAAGAAGTCAGCGGTTTCTCTCCAGAAATATTGCAAGAAGTTACTCTAAGTGGACCGTTTTGTTGAATAATTTCCAAAGTTTGTTTATGTCTCGGCATTCTAACCGCCACAGTTTCGCCAAGCAACTCTACAAAGTCTTTTTTGGTTTTTAAAATTAAAGTTAGTGCGCCTGGCCAAAAACGATTGGCAAGTTTTAGCTCGGATTCTGAAAACCATGCAAACTCGCTAGCATGTCTAATTGAAGAAACTAAGACGGGAATAGCTTTTTCAAGTGGCCTTTTTTTAATTTCAAAAAGGCGAACCAAAGCATCAGATGCTTTTAATTTACATCCAATTCCGTATACTGTGTCGGTTGGCAATACAATAATATCGCTATCTTTTAAAATAATTTTATTCATTTACTAATATCTCCGAAATTAAAGCAAATCGCACATTCTCGCGTTCATCTAAATGAAATTCAACCTTGAAACCTTTTGGTAAATTAGTTTCAATTAACTTTTCGTGGGTAGGTGAGATTTCTAAAATTAAATGGCCACCTGGGTTTAAGTATTTAGGAAAATCTGAAAGTATTTTTTTAATAATAGCAAATCCTTTTTCTTTGGCATACAAGGCGATTTTAGGTTCAAAAACAACATTTTTAGAAACGTATTCACCATTAGTCAAATAAGGCGGGTTTGATGTAATTAAATCAAACTTTTTAGTGATTTTTTCAAATAAATCACTTTGAACAACTTCTACATCTGGTTGTAGTTTTTTTGAGTTTTGCTTTGCAACTTTCAAGGCTTTTTTAGAAATATCTGAAAGCATAACTCTGGCGCTTGGCACTTCATTTTTTAAAGTAAGTCCTATACATCCACTGCCTGTACACATATCTAAAACAGAATTAAACGAAAGGGTTTTGGCTAAATCTATTAAAAGTTCCGTGGTGAATCTTGGTATCAAAACATGTTTATTTACTTTAAAGTCGTATCCATAGAAGTTTTGACTACCAAGTAAATACTGAACGGGTAAATTTTTTTCAAAAACTTGTTTTAAAATTCTTGTGAACTTTAATTTTTGAAAATAAGTTAATTTTAAGTCTTTAACTAAATAAAGTTCAAACTTAGCCTTATTTAAAATTTGGCTATGAATTAGTTCAACAATGCCTTCCTCAAGTTCATATTTAGAGAAAAAATCTTGATAATAATTAAGTAAATCTCTTACTTGTCTAGTCTTTATTTTCGGCAAGCGCACGACGTTCAAATTCCTGTAGTAAAGGATCAATTATTAAGGCTACATTTCCGTCAATAATTGAGTCTAGTCTTTGTAGAGTCAAGCCGATTCTGTGGTCAGTTACTCTGTTTTGCGGGTAGTTATAGGTTCTAATTTTCTCAGAACGTTGACCGCGACCCACTAGTTCTCGTCTAAGTTCGCCTTCTTTGCCGGCTTTTTCTTGCATCATTTGGTCATATAGTCTAGACTTTAGCACAATGTAGGCAGAATCTTTGTTTTCATGTTGAGACTTTCCGTCTTGACAAGAAACCACAGTATTTGTTGGAATATGGGTTAACCTAACTGCTGATTTTGTAGTGTTGACAGACTGTCCGCCAGGGCCACTTGAACAAAAATAATCTACTCTGATTTCTTCCCAAGGTAAATTAAAGTCAATTTCTTCGGCTTCAGGTGTCACGTAGACAGTAGAAGTTGAAGTGTGTACACGACCCATACTTTCGGTTTTTGGAACACGCTGAACTCTGTGCACACCAGACTCATACTTAAGCACGGAAAAGGCGTTTTCTCCTTTTATCATAAACTCAATTGCCGAAAACCCGCCTTGAGTACCTGGACTTGAGTTTAAGACCTCTACCTTCCAACCTTTGCTGTCGGCAAAACGCTGATACATGCGAAAAAGATCTCCGGCAAAAATATTTGCCTCATCTCCACCAGTTGCCCCTTTGATTTCAACAATTACGTTTTTGTCGTCATCTGGGTCTTTTGGAAGCAGCAGTACTTTTAGTCTTTCTTCAAGAGTTTTGATTTTTTCTGTCAACTCTACTTTTTCTTCGTGTATCAGTTCAAGCATTGAAGGGTCTTGAATCTCGGTAAGTTCTTTTAATTGCGTGCTAAAATCTTTGTAGGTTAGATAAGTTTCTACAATTGGCTTCAATTTAGCAAATTGTTTAGACAGTTTAGTCATAGTTTTGACATCTTGAACTTCTCCAAGTTGTCGCTCAAGGTCTAAATAAACTAAGTAAGTTTCTTCTAATCTTTCAAACATATACTTATTCTCTTTCTGTGTAGTCGTTGCTGCTTTTATCTACACCAAACTCGTTGAACTTTGAGTGATTTAAAATAAAGTCATAGTTGATAAAGATATTTGCCTCACCACGACGGTTTTTTGCAATAGTCAGCGAAACTTGTTTAACATTTCTGTTAATTTGGTTGGCGTTGTCAGCAAAATAAGCAGGGTCGCTTTCCTGCATGGTAGTAATTATTGCGTCTTGCAAAGAGGTCTCTGGTTCATGGATAAACAAAATCACATCGGCGTCTTGCTCAATCGCACCAGATTCGCGAAGATCTGAAAGCAGTGGAGTTTTTGACTCACGGCGCTCAACTTGACGAGAAAGTTGAGAAAGACACAGCACCGGAACTTGAAGTTCACGCGCAAGTTGTTTTAAGGCTCGCGAGTTTTTAGCCACTTCATTTTCACGACTCATTGACCTTGAAACGTCGCCTTCTAGAAGTTGCAAGTAGTCTATTACTATAAAATCAAGTTTGTTTTTACTTTTAAGTTGTCGGCATTTTGCGCGAATATCGTTGACATTATTACTAATTGAGTCGTCAAAAATAATGTTTAAGTTTTTAGTAATGGCTTGTGCCTGCTCAGTAGCAGTCCATTCATCTGCACCCATGTACCCTGTACTTAGACGGTGACTATCTATCATTCCAACATTAGCCATAATGCGCTGAGTTAACTGTAGGTTAGACATTTCAAGTGAAAAGAAAGCAACGTGTTTGCCAGAATGCGCAACATTGACCGCTAAGTTAATTGCAAACGCAGTTTTACCAGCACCAGGACGGGCTGCCAAAATTATTAACTCCTCAGCTCTAAGTCCACCAAGCACGTGGTCAAGTCGTGGATACTCTGTTCTAAGTCCATTAATTCCTTCACTAGAACTTGCCAGCAATTTAGCCTCTTGAACAACGAGGTCCGCAACTTCACCAACTGTCGTAAATCCGCCAACTGTGCGTTTTTTAGTAATCCCAAAAAGTTCGGCTTCTGCCCAGTCAAAAAGTTCTGAGTACTTCTCTGAGTTTTGCATAGCGCGTTCAGACATTTTCTTACTTAGTTCAATAATTTCTCGTTTAAAGGCGTATCCCTTAATTACGTTAATATATGACTTAAAGTAAGAACTGGTTGCAACTAAATCAGAAAGCTCAAGAGTATATTGGTTTTCGGCAATCGGTAAACTACCACGATAAAAAGTTTTCAGTTCGTCCAAGACATCTGGTAGCGTAAAAATTTCTTTAGTTTGACCGCACTTCAGCATCGCCTTGAAAACATTTTGGTGTTTTTCTAAATAAAACATCTCGGGTGTCAAAAGATCTGCGACCTCAACCAAAATTTTAGGCTCAGCAAAAATAGCGGCAAGTAGCGCACGCTCTGCCTCTTCGGAAAAAGGAATTGCAGGCAGGGCACTTGCTAAATTATTATTTGGTTTTTTAGGCTGCGGCATGATTTTGTGGACGAACATCAACGGTTAGTTTAGCAATGAAGTCTTTATTAAAGCGAATTGTTGCCAAAAAACGACCGGTTGAGTTAATTGGATTTTCAAGTTCTACTTTTTTCTTGTCTATAATAATTTCGTGTTGTTCGGCTAAAGCGTCGGCTATGTGTTTAGCAGTTACTGCGCCAAACATTTTTCCACCTTCGCCAGTTTTAACTTGAACAACCACAGTTTTAGTTTCAATATTGGCCTTAAGTGCGCTATACATTTTAGCGGCTTCTTTTTCTTGTTCTGCTTTTTCTAAGAAAAATTGCTCACGGGCCTTTAAATTTTCTTCGCTAGCAGGCTCAGCAATGCCTTCATTAAATAGATATTTAGCGTAGCCAGCGGTTACTTCAATTAAGTCTCGGGCTTTGTTTTTCTTAAAATCTTTTTTTAAAATAACTTTCATATTTTCTCCCTTTTGGTTGTATTCAGCGTCTACTATGTATCTTAGTTTTATGGCAACTTCGTTGATGTTAGCGTTGACTACTTTTGCGGCTGCTGCCTGGAAGTGTCCACCTCCACCAATTTGCTCTAAAATTAACTGAACATTGATGTTTTGTTTAATGGACCTCGCAGAAACATAGACGTCTTCGCCAATTTTGGCAA
Organism: uncultured Acholeplasmataceae bacterium; assembly: GCA_963544545.1. Taxonomy (GTDB): domain Bacteria; phylum Bacillota_I; class Bacilli_A; order Acholeplasmatales; family Acholeplasmataceae; genus CALISC01. The sequence goes on along the minus strand of CAUUFL010000012.1, from coordinate 1,801 downwards.
TAGCGAATGCTGCATCAATATTTTCAATTTTAACCGCAGCCTCGGCAATTTGTGCAAGTAGCGTGCGATCGCTAATTTGTTCGTATACAGAAATGAAACCAAAACGGTCTAAGAAAACCTGCAAACCAGCCACTGCATCATTAATTAGTTGAACAGACGCAAGTTGGTTTCTGAGCCAATCTTTAACTAATATCATGTTTGCACCTTTCTCTTTTAAGTAAGAACAGGCTGCAAAAGTATTGGCGCTGGTTCTAAAAGTAAAGGAATTGGTGTCAACTACAATTCCTGCCAAAACAGCAGAGGCTTCAGTTTGAGTTAAACTTAACTTCAGACCAAAGAACGGAATTAAGGAGATTATCATTTCACAAACTGATGAAGTGTTTGGTTCAATAAATTGAAATAAAGCCTTTTCAAAGTTACCTTGAACTTGGCGGTGATGGTCAATGGTTAAAACTCTTTCGGCTTTTTGATAGACAGCAGTTGAAATTAGTCTGGCTTCAATTGATGTATCCACGCAAATTAACAGAGTTTCTTCAGAAATTAGCGGCAAGATTTGCTCTTCACTTAAAAAAGTACTTAAGAAACGTGGGTTTTCAGATAGCACAGTTTTGGCAACTTTGCGCGCAGTTTCGTCAAATTGAGTTTCACTATAGTATAAATACACTCCGTCTTTTTTTACTTCTTTGGCAATTAAATAAAGCAAAAGTGCAGAGCCAAAAGAATCCGTGTCTGTATCGGTGTGTCCCATAATCACGACGTTTTTCGCGCGATTAATTTCGGCTTTAATAGTTTCTGCGTTAAAACGAGAGGAAACTGCGTTGTGTTTTTGCACAGAGTCTACTTTTGCTCCAAAAAACTGGACATTTTTGTTTTCTATATTGACAACCGCCTGTCCACCACCACGGTTTTGGGCAAGTTCCAGGGCTTCTTGCGCGATTTGTGCGTTTTTAAGTAAGTCTAGCGTAGCCCAGGCAGCCACACCCATGGAAAGTGAAACTAAGACATTGTTGTCTTTAGAAAGTTGATTAATTTGGTCAATTATCTCAAACTTAGTGCCAATCATTTTATCTAAGTTTAAACGGTCTGCTACAAACAAGAACTTTTCGTTGCCAAAACTTTTAAAGAAGCACGAAAACTTAGCAAACCATTCAGAAATTTGAATAAAAAACTTAGATCTAAGTGCTGACTGTTGTGCAATTTCTAGTTTAGTAAGTTGCTCGTCTAAGTTCTCAATTTCAATAAACCCAATAACTGTAGTTTTATTGAAATAAAGTTGACGTAAATGTTCGCGTTCAGAAACATCGTACATTAAAATAGAGTGCACCGATTCGTCGTAAATTACGTCAAATTCACGCTGATTGATTTTAAATAAAAATGGTGCTTGGTAAGTTTCAATTTGTTTGGCAAGTTCTTTTGAAAACTCACTCAACTCAGTGTGCGCACTTAATTCAGGAAAAATCTTTTTAGCGTATTCGTTAATAAAAGTAACTTCTGAAAGTTCATTTAAAACCAGTACACAAATCGGCAGTTGGTTAAGCAGTTTATCTGAAATCTCGTTGATGTTAAAAGAAACTTCAGACCACATCTCAAGGCGTTTATTTAACTTAGTTTCTGTGTTTTTAGTTTTTGTTTTAATCAGTAAAATTAAACTTACAAAAAAAGAAACTAAAGTTAAAAAAACCAAAGAAAGTGCAGCAATTGAAACTATTTTTTTACTTTCAGTAAAGTGTGGTGGAAAGATAAAAAGTAAAACTAAAGAGGCCACAAGTGTGACTGAAGTTGTTGCTAAAAATAGGTATTT
>CAUUFL010000011.1:0-8323 GCA_963544545.1 uncultured Acholeplasmataceae bacterium | reverse complement strand
CGATTGTACCAATGTTAACGTGTGGTTTTGAACGATCGAATTTTTGTTTTGCCATTTTATTTTCCTCCAATAATTCAATAAATATTTTATCAATTCTAAAAATAAAATTCAAAGAAAAGTGCTACATTTTTAACTAATTTAGTCTAAAAATAAGGTTTTTTGTTTATTTTAAAAAGCGTTTAACATCTAAAATAATTGTTTTTAAGTGCTTTGCTTGTTTTGCCTTATAATTATATAAAGCGGAGTATTATATGAACTTAAAACAAAACAAACCAAAAAAAGATGTAAACTCTAAAACTAACAAACAAGAAAACTTGATTCAAAATAATAATTTAAAGACCAAACAAAAAATTGATTTTAAAAAATTTCTATATTCAAAAACCTTTATTTTTTTAGTGTTAATTTTATTTTCACTACTTTTATTTTTGTCAGTTTCTTTTCCACTTTCTCGTCCGCGTCCAACTTCTATCAAGATGTATGACAAGAAAGAAATTTCTTACAAAGAGTTTACAAGTGTATATCCAGTTGCCCAATCTGTGACTAGCAGATACGGTGATAAACAAAAAGTCGTTTACGAAATTGATTTAGATGACTTCACTCTTTTCTTTATTCCAATTGAAAGAAAAACTTCCGGCAAAGATAAGAAAAAATACGATGAGTTTAGATTTAAATTTGCCTACTACTCTTCTACTGGCACAATTTCAGATATCAAAATCGGTTCAAGCCTATATGTCCCTTATTCTAAAAACATATCAGCATATAGCAACAGTAAGGAAGGCGACAGCGTAAACAACGTCGTTAAAGCTAGCCCAAATAACCCAAAAGTGCGCGGAATTGAACTGTATGACTTTGCCTACTACTCAGGCAGCACTGTTACGCTTTCAATGAATAAAGACGACAAATACGTAACTTTTCCGTATCGTGTAAACTTTTATAACAAAATATACATGCCTCAAATTTATCTAGACATCAAATACAAAGACTCACTACACAGCACAATTCACGATGCAATCCCTAAAAAAATCACTTTCTCACTAACTCGCACCAACTTCCCATACAAAGCAAGTTAGTATAAGGAGTATTTATGAACGGAATTTTGAAAAAAACTTCAATTTTTGCTTTATTTGTTGTAAATTTATTTCTACTGGTTGCTTGCGGTAAGACCTACAGAGTAACTTTACCCAAAGAAATCACTCAAGAAACCGATAAATTTGATTTAAATCGTGTACCTGCTGGTAGCAACATCAAATTTAAAATCAATATCCGCAAACAAGACAGTGTTGCGAGATTAAACAAAATTACTTATTCAGAAAGCGGAGTTGCTAATCCTACCGAGTCTATTTTGACTGACGAAGTTAAAGTAACCCATACTTTTTTACTTAAAAATATTCGCCACAACACCACAATTGAGCTGAAAGCCATTCAAAACTACAAAGTCACTTTACCTGACTTTTTTAATGTTGGCAAGGCTAGTGTTGATCTTCAAAAAGTGCCAAGTGGCAAGGATTTGCAACTTAACGCTGATTTAAAAGACGGAGAAGTTTTAACTAAGTTAACAGTCAACGGAGTGGACGCTTTAGCTGAGTTTGACCAAGATAAAAAAACTTTTAACTTAACTGTAGAAGCCGACACTGTAGTTGAGGCTACTAAAATTAATGCAAAAACTACTCAATTTAAGTTAAATTACGACAAAGAAATCTTTAAGGTTTATCCAGAGAAAGACATATATCAGTTTAATGACAAGGTAGACGTAGAAATTAAGCCAGAAGCAATTTCTAAATACCCAAAGGAATACCATTCAATTACTCAAAACAAAACCTTGCTTTACTCAACTAAAAAAACCATTACAATTCGCGAAGCCATAACTGAACTTACTCATTTTCACTCAAACAACGTAGTTGAACGCAGCAATTATACAACTGAAAAAACTATTTCTTTTAACACCAAAAAAACCCCTGAACTACCTCAATTTCAAGGCAAAACTGTCTTAAAACGCACCCTGATTGACTCAACTGAAATTGTAAGCGGAGCAGGGTCAAATAGTTTTGTGTTTAAAAATTTGGGTCATAACTTTGCGCTTTACCGCTATGAGTTTACAGACAACACCACCGCTGAAGTTAGATTTATCTACAAAATCATTCCTTCTATTACAAAAGTTAATTTAAAAACTGTGAATGACAAAGCACACTCAGATAAGTTTGAATACTCAGAAGACCCAAACACTCTTGAACCTAATCACAAAACAAAAAGTAAATCAACTTACAAAATCAAACACAAAACAGTTGGTACCGACAATACTTATGTACCCGAGATTGACATCACAGTTAAAACCCAAGTTTGGGAGAACAATCAATTTCAAGTTAAGTCAAAAAACTTGTCGCTTCGTGAACTTAAAACTATGTCTCCAGAACTATACGGCTACCGTTTAAGTTTAAAAGATGTGACAGATGAGTCAAATAAATTTAAATTAAACGAAGACAACTACCGTCTAAATGGTTTTGGTATGCGTTTTTCTCGCAATTTAGTGGGCCGCAAAGTTGAACTTCAATATGAGAATATTGACAACCCAAAAGATGTTTTAAAAGAAACTATCAACGTCCAACCAGGAGTTAATGCCTACGCAGACTTAGAACTAAGAAAATACTTTAGAATGGCCAAACAATACGACAAAGTTTATCTGCAAAGAAATATCACGCCAGTTGCCCAGGGCGATCAACTTGAGTATATTGACAATAAATTTAAAGGCAGAGCAGAATACCCTGATTTAAAAGACTTAGATAAAATTGAGTCTTTAATTCCAAATGACGATAAAGTAGAACTTGACGAAAACGGCGATGTGTTAGACGAAACTAAGTATTTAGGTGGTTCTTTTTACCGCAGACTTTACAACCCCAAACTTAAACACGTTGGCTACAAGCCAATTCAGTTTGATGGCAACTGCTATACAATTGATGGCAAAAACATCCGCCACGCAATTACTCAAAACTCAACTGAAGAAGGTGTTAACTTAACGATTGTCAGAGCCGGAATTTTTTCTGTTCGTTCGTTTGTTGATGTTCCTAGCATGGACAAAACTCCTTCTGTTAACTACAGCTCATATATTAAAAATGTTTACATCAAAGGAAACTCAAAATCACACACCATAGGCGGAGGTAATAAGAAAAAAACTCCACTGTCTTCAGGTTCAGTTCTAGGAGTTTCTGCGTTTAGGTCTAAACTAGATGTGGAAAATTCAGTTGTACTAAACACTTCTGCTGGTTTTAACTTTATTGCAGCAAGTCATTTTGTTTCCAATACTAGAATTGACAACGCTTTTGTTAACGCTATTTTGTTTGCCAACGAAATGGGATTTCATGATTTTAATGAAGTAATTAAAGAAGATTCAATGGCCTCGCCTTCTGCGCTTTGGGTTGAGAAATCTGAAATTAAGCGCTGTGGCGCTGGTGGCATTTACACCCAAGACCGTGATCGTCGTAAACGACAAGACACTGACATTAAAGCCCAATCTGCTGAGTTTAACCACTTAGTTGAGGCAGTTAGTGCACCTGAACTTACTAAGGCTCATTTAACCGCACTTAGCGGCAAGGCTGCTCGTTTGTTTTCAGTTGACCCAACTGTAGTTGTAAAAGAAACTATAGTAGAAGCAGAAGTTAACCTATCTAACGAAATCGCGCAAGCCCTTGACTTAAACCGTTTTATTGGCCAAACTGTTAGTACAATTGAACAAATTAAACAAATCTCTGGTTTTGAGATTGTCAAAAACAATAACGATAAAGCCAAAACCAAGAGTTTCTGGGCACCGATGTTTTTCACTAACTACAACCCTTTTGTACAACCTGTAAATGACCCTGAAAACCCTAACTATTTCCTTTCCCACAGTCGCCCTGCTTGGGATGTGACTTTCAACTTAGCAGAACGTGAATACTCAACAGTTGACGACTTTTATTCAAGTTCAAAAGTTTCTGAACTATTTTCTAACATGAAGTTCACTTTCATGACTTTAAACTTCCCAAAACTAACTGAAGTAAATCAAAACTTTTCAACTGTCGCAAAAATAGATAAGTTCTTTAAAGACAAGCCAAACCGCGGTATGGTTGATTTTATTTCTGAGTTTTATCAAGCCTTGCAACAAGGTGGAGATCCGTTTTTAAGTCAAAGCGAAAAATTTGGCTACACTAACATCTTTAAAATAGCGCCAGTTGTTGAAAATATCCTGCCAAATGCTGGACGTTTCGCAGGCTGCATCTACATAGGCTATCGTTTTCAATCGTAATGAACACGCAGACTAACCATATTTTAAAATTTAATTTAACTGCGCTGCCCAAAAAAGCAGATTTAGTGGTTCGAGTTTCTTTCGGTGCTTTGATTTCGCTACTTGGAGCACTTATCATGCTGCTTCCCAAGAGTGATGCTTTTTTAAGTTTAGTTAACCAAAACACAGCAAACCCAGCGTTTGCTGTTTATGTTTTGAATAACTTAGCAGTAGTTGCGAGACACCTTTATTTAACTTCAGTAGTACTGCTTTTGGGAAAAGTTTTAATTAAAGACTCAAAAACTAAGTTCACACCTATCTTTTATTTAGTTAACTTAGTATTTTATCTTGCTTTTATATTTAAAATTAGACATTTTTTTGCCGATCAAAGCGCGTATTTTAGTTTAATTGTTCCGCTAATTTTAATTGCTACCTTTTTGGCTTTCTATGTGTTGGTGCGTTCTTTTAACACGTCGTTTTTCCACTTTTCAGCAAAACACATATTTTACGAAGTTCTGCTTTACTTAGTTGTCTTTTTGTTTTCGTTGTCTCCACTTACCTTGCAAGTAATTTTTGGCCACATGACTTATCGCAAGTTTGTCTTTACTAGCCAGCACTTATTTATGCTACTTGCTCCGTTTGTATTGATTTTCATTTTAACCAATGTATACATTAACCGTACACATGAATACAAGAAGTTTCTGTTGTTTACGGTATCTCTTGCCGTATTTTACTCTGTTTACTCAGTTTTAAATAAATCAGAAATATTTACTGCTAAGTTTGTTTTTTCTCCGTTTAAATGGTTGTTGCTAGCGCTGCCTTTTATTTTCTTATTTGAACTGAAACGTGCAATGTCTATATTTACTATGTTTTCAACAGGAGTTCCACTGCTTTTTGTGTTCTTCTTGCAACTCAAAGAAAACGGTAGTTTCTTTAGTTTAGAAAACATGCTTGTATATTTACCTGCGCTTTACTTAATAGTGCTCTCTGCGCTTGCCTACACTTTGAGGTTTTTTGAAATGCCAAGCGCAAAAGACCTAATAATTGCATTAGTATTCTTTACTTTGTTTTTTATAGTCGCCGCAGTAGTTTTAAGAATAGTAGATGGACTGCATCCCAACAATAAAACTGTGCAAGAACATGTTGACTTTTTCTACATTAACCGCCGTAATATCGTAGACCACGCTAAGTTTAAGACTTTCCTTGGCAATCTTCGCTCTAAATACAGAGCAGTTACTATTAAAGGAAAAACCGTAACTTTCCCGCTTACCTACTTGTTTATCACTTGGGCAATCTGCACAATTACTACGCTAACCGTAAGTCAAATTTTTATGCAAATCCAAAAATCTTGTATTTCATTTAGATTTGTTGTCCATAAACTCAAAAAAGATCGCCAGATCGGCGTTGTTAAAATTGGCAAAATTACTCCAGACCTTAAAAAGGAGCTTGATATGAAAGATAGTTTAGTTAAAGTTCAAAACTTTTCCAAAAAATATGCAAATAACGATTTTTATTCAGTAAAAGATGTTTCTTTTGAAATTTCTGGTGGTAAAATTGTTGGTTTTGTTGGACACAACGGAGCCGGTAAATCAACCTTAATTAAGTCGCTTGTTGGTATTCAGACAATTACTGAAGGTACAATTTCAATTTGTGGCTACAATATTGAAAAAAATCCAACCGAAGCCAAATACTCACTAGGATACGTTTCTGACAACCACGCACTCTACGAAGAGTTAACAGGCCGCGAATACATTACATTTGTGGCTAAACTTTTTAACGTACCAAAAGAAGTAATTAAAACTAAACTGCTTGAACTTACTGATTTCTTTCAAATAACTTATGCAATTGACCGTCAAATCCGCACGTACTCTCATGGTATGAAACAAAAAATTTCGGTAATTTCTTCGCTGATTCACGAACCAAAAGTCTGGGTGCTTGACGAACCGCTTACCGGACTTGACCCAACTTCTGCATATCAACTTAAAGAAGCGATTAAAATGCACGCTAAAAAAGGCAACATCGTGATTTTTTCTTCGCATATTATTGAAGTTGTGGAAAACATTTGCGATGAAGTTGTCATTATTAAACGTGGTCAAATGGTGATTAACGAAAAAGTATCTGAACTTAAGGCCAAATACGGCAACCTTGAGCAGATGTACATCAAACTAATTGAGCAGTAAAATGTCGACTAAGTTTTACAACACTTTAAACTCAGTTCGTGAACACCCAAATCAGTTTTTGGTGTTCTGGCAACTGCTTAAGTCTGAATACGTAGACGCTTCTTTTGTAAAAATCAGAGGATCTATTGGCGCTAAAATCGCAAAATACGCCCTAATGCTGTTTTTTGCAGGTCTTTTGTTTTATGTATACAACTACATGTTGCCTGCTTTTTCAGTACTAGGCGCATCTCCCTATATTGCCTTAGTTCCGGCTATCTTTATTTTCTATACCTTAATTACTTCCTTTCAGTCGATGCAAGGAATGGCCAAGTCTTTGTTTCAAAACCCGAAAAACGACATTCTTTTTGCTTTTCCAATTACTAACCTGACGATTTTTCTTTCCAAAATTGCGGCGAGGTATTTAATTGAATTGGTTAAGACTTTGGTGTTTTTCCTGCCCTTCTTACTTTCAATTTACTACAACAACGCAGGGGTTGAGTACGGTGCGCTAATTCCTTTTCTTGGCCGAATTTCGGTAATCTGCTTTACAATTCCCGCAGTTGCTTTGTTTTTAGGTACAATTTTTGCAGTTGTTTATTTCTACGCCTTTTCTTTCTTAAAGCGTTCAAGAATCGCAACCTTAGTGGTATCGCTAATTGCAGTTTCTCTTGTTTTCACACTAGTCATTATTTTTATTGACAATATGCGAGGACACGACCGCTATATTCGTTTCGATACTTTTCAAACTAGATGGCAAAACGTGAACTTCGCCTTTCAACGCAATTTCTTAAATAATTTATTTTTCTTTAGATACCTGTATTACTTAATTTTTAAAGTAGACGTCAGCATTGCTGCAGTTGACATTATCAGAAGACCAACGGCTGCTCACTTGGCTGTGATTTTTGGCACTGTCTTTGTGTTGTTTTTAGTTTCGTCACTGGTTTCTTACTTTGTGTACTTTAAACTAGCGAACCGCATTAAGATGAATTTAGCCAACAAAGAAAAGCGCTTCAACATTTTTGAAAAAAGTGGAAACACTCCAACTAAAGCGTTTACCATTAAAGAACTAATTCAGTTATTTAGAAACTCAGACACGATTGCTAAGTATATTTTCTATATTGCTACTCTACCACTGATTTCAATTATTTTAAACAAAACCTACTCTGCCTTTCAGTTAAACTCATTTGGTTTTAAAATGGTAGTGATTTTAAATGTGTTGGTTGGTTTAATTGTATTAACTACTTCTAATACTATTGCGTCTTCTATAATTTCTAGAGAAGGCGGAAAACTCTATATTTTAAAAACAATTCCTGGAAACACCTATAAGTTAATTTCGGCAAAAGTTGCTATCAATATCGCAATTAACTTTTTAATCGTCGCACTGAACTTAATTATTATGCTGATTTATCCGTCAACCCAAAAGAAAGTAGCGGTCTTGATTGCCGGAATTTTCTTGGTGTTTAATATTGTACATATTTTGTATTCAGCGTCAGTTGACTTAACTCAGTCTGAATACCAAAAATTTGAAGAAACAGCAGACGTTTCTAAACTGAAAAACGTTGGGTTTTCATCAGTTGTTGGAATTGTGATGTCGCTAGTCGTGGTGATTCTACTTGTTGCTTTTGGTGCAACCGCAAAAGCGCTTAGTCTGCTTTTGATGTTTGGAGCCGTTGCTTTGGCGTTTTCAATTTTTACCTTCCATTTGAAAATCAAAGTTTACTTTGATGTAATGTGCGGATAGCAAAAGGAGTTTAAAATGAAAAAATTTACCTTCTTTTTAATTACTATCTTAATATTTGTTTCACTTGGACTGGTTGCTGCGTTTGGCACGAGACCTATTCAAATTCCTAGCCAAACCCCTGTTAACGATTTGCGTCTATGGTATACAACTTCAAAAAAAGCCATAAAGTCT
>CAUUFL010000010.1:0-8399 GCA_963544545.1 uncultured Acholeplasmataceae bacterium | reverse complement strand
CTTTCTAAAAACTACAAAAAAGCCCATAAGTTTTATTTAGAAAATCAAGATAACGCAACTTTAAACTCAATACTAGCGCTTTCCGATATTGAAAAGTATTTCAAGTCTTTTTCCAAAAGAGACGTGATTTTGATATTTGGCGGAGATGGTACCTTAAATAAAATTGTAAACTCAGTTAATTTAACTCAGGTTAAAGCCACTGTGTTAGTTGCGCGCGGAGGAACCGGCAATGACTTTCTGCGTGGCTTTAAAGACAAAACCAAAGCAGTTGATTTTAAAGCCAATTTAAAATATTTTGGTCAAGCCAAGATAGGTGATGAAACCTTCTTGTTTTTAAATGGTGTGGGAATTGGTATAGACGGAGAAATTTGCAGACGTCTTGATAATATGCGAGCATATAAAATCAAAAGCACTTTTGCTAAAGTCACAATTGCTACTTTTTTTAGATATAAGCCGTTTTCGGCAAAAGTATTGGTAGACGGTGTGGTCAGCGTACACAAAAACTGTTTCCTTGCTTCTGTAATGCACGGCCCCTATTTTGGTGGTGGTATGAAGATTGCTCCTATGGCCAAAAGAGAAGATTTTCTTTATTTAATTTTAGTAGCAATTCGTTCAAGGTTACTTTTATTGCTACTATTTCCGTTTATTTATTTAGGCTGGCACACAGTCTTTAAAAGATTTGTTAAAATTTTTAAAGGCAAAGAAATCACAATAGAAACCGAAAATACCAAAACTGCTCAAGTTGACGGTGAAGTTTTTAGAGGGGTTTCCAAAATAGAGACAAAAGTTGTCAAAGGATAACATATGGACAAAAATAGAAAAATTATATTAACTGCAATTAAACCAACTGGTAGCCTAACTCTTGGCAATTATCTTGGAGCTTTAAAAAACCTAAAAGCTGTTGTTCAGGCGAATCCAGACTCAGAACTTTTGATTTTTATTGCAGACCTACACGCGACTACTTTGCCAATTGACCCAAAAGAACTAAGAGAAAATATTTTAAGAATAGCCGCTTGCTATTCAGCACTTGACTTCGACAAAAACCACACTCATATTTTTGTGCAATCTGAAATTAATGAACACGCAGCACTTGGATTTTTAATGGAGTCCACTGCTTATTTTGGTGAGCTTAGCAGAATGATTCAATTTAAAGAAAAGTCCGCTAACACTAAAAATATCCGAAGTTCATTGTTTACCTATCCTGCTTTAATGGCTGCAGACATCTTGCTTTACAACGCTGACATTGTGCCAATTGGTGAAGACCAGAAACAACATATGGAGTTAACCGAAACTCTTGCTCATCGTTTTAATAAACTGTATGGCGAAACTTTTAAAATACCCAAATACGAAATAAATAAACACACACGTCGTATAATGTCCTTACAAGACCCTTTCACAAAAATGTCTAAGAGTTCTGAAAACCCAAAATCTTATATTTTACTTTCAGATTCTAAAGATTCCATACTTAAAAAAATCAAATCTGCCGTTACAGATTCTGAAGCAAAAATTTATTTTGACATGGATAAAAAGCCCGCAATTTCTAATTTAATCAATATATATGCAGCTCTGACTAATTTATCTATTAAGGACATTGAAACTAAATATAAAGATGCAAAAACCTACGCAGAATTTAAACTAGATCTTGCCGAAATTTTAATTCAGGAAATCGTTCCGTTAGGCGAAAATATAGAAAAGCTTGTTAACTCAAAAGAGTTGGTTGAAACTCTGGAAAATGGTAAAAAATTTGCTGAAAAATTAGCAAAAGAAAACTATACAAAGGCCAAAAAAGCAGTTGGTTTAGGATATTAAAAAGAGACGCTTGGCGTCTCTTTTTAATAAAATTATTTAAGTTTTTTAAGTTCGCTGATCTCTATACCCATGGAATCTAAAACTAAGTAATAGATATTTGCATCAAATTTATCTCTGTATTTCCTCAGTAATTTTGTTAATTCTAGGTAAAAATTCTTAAAGTCATTTTTATTTAATAAAAATTTTAGAAATAAAATAACGACAATAAGTTTATTATGACCGGTATTTTCATCAAGATTAAATAAATTTCTCAAATCATTTATTTTTTTAGTTTTTAGTTTAACATTGTAAAGTCTTTCATCATGTGCACACATATTTCTAACAAGGTATATTATTTTTAATCCTAATCTAAAATTACCAGTTTGCAGTTTGTATGCACTTTTTGTTTTGTATTCTTTATTATATTTAGTATAAAATTTATTGGCTATTTCATTCTTCTCAGATTCTTGTAAAGAATCATAAAAATGCGATAAATTGCCCAAAGTCATCCTATTAACTAAAACCCAAAAAGGTACATCGGTGTGTACATCCAAATAGTGTTTAATGGTGCCTTCATAGTCTACCTGTTCGGATAATATTTTGGTTGACACTATAATTTGTTTAAATGCAGACTTTCTATCTTTAGAAAAATTTGTTTTGTCAAGGTATGAGTTTGAATTAGGGTATTTTTTGGTAAAAACATAAGATAGTATACTTTTGAATGTGTTTTCAAAAATTAAAATGTATTTTAAAAAAATTATTCTTAGTTCTCTGTCAAACAAAAATAGAAATTTTAGTGAATCAAAGTGTGTATTTTCAATAAAACACTCAGGATTTACTAAATTACCGGTTGTGTCTTTTTCAAGGAATAAATATTTATAACCATTTATCACGTTATAATAATTATTTTCTTCTAGAAATTTTTTAGGTTTACCGTTTTTTGGTATAATCAAGCCTCTTTTTCTTAAAATATTTAATTGCTGTCTTATAGTTTTAAACTCTTTCATTTATCTTTACCATTAAAAATGGTCAAGGCGCCGTACGCTTCTTGACCGATCCGATACTTTAATTATATTCAATTTTAAAATTAAAACAAATTATTTGCTTAGATTTATTTTTATTTTTTATTTTTAAATTGTTAAAAATCGTTTGAAATAATATTGGTTAATTCTTCATAAGCCTCTTTTGGTTTAACCTTTTTAAAGACTTTACCTTTCTTAAAAATTAAAACACTATCTTTGTTTCCGCATATCCCAATGTCTGAATCTCTTGCTTCCCCCGGACCATTTACAGTACAGCCCATAACGGCAACTTTTATTTTTTTATTCAATGCATCGCAAAAATTTTCAACTCTTTTAGCAATTTCTTCCATATCGTATTCTAGACGACCACAAGTCGGACAGCTGACAAAGTCAACACCGTCTTTTTTAAGTCCTAAACACTTTAGAATTTCTTTTGCAACTTTAATTTCTAAAACTGGATTTTCAGTCAAAGACACCCGAATGGTGTTGCCAATACCCTTAAGTAAAAGCACAGAAAGTGCAGAACTGCTTTTGACAGTGCCGCCGATTAGTGTGCCTGCTTCGGTAACTCCGATATGTAGTGGATATTTAAAAGTTTTTGCAGCTAGTTCATAACACTCAATAGTAGTTAAAACAGAGGTCGCTTTCAAAGATAGGCAAATATCGGTAAAGCCAAATTCTTCCAGCATTTCGACTTCTTTTTTCATTACTTTAATAAAGTTTTCAGCAGTTGCAGGTAAAGCATTTGGCAAAGAACCTGAGTTTAGACCAATTCTAATACCAATTCCTTTTGCTCTACAAGCATCTACAATTTGTTTGATGTGATTTTTATTTACAATATTACCCGGGTTAATTCTGATTTTATCAACACCATTTTCAATTGCAATTAAAGCCAGACGATAGTCAAAATGGATATCTGCAACTAAAGGAATGTTAATTTGTTTCTTAATTTTTTTAATAGAATTAGCATCGGTTTCATCTAGAACTGCTACTCTAATGATTTGGCAACCTGCTTGCTCTAGCTCTTTTATTTGCTTAACCGTGTTTTCAACATCTTTAGTTTTAGTAGTGGTCATTGACTGGATGTATATATTGTTATTTCCACCCATTAACAAACTACCACATTTAAACTGAGTAGTTTTATTTCTTTTTGTAATCATTTATTTTCTTTATGCAAAGTATGAGAGTTGCATTTAGGACAGTATTTTTTGATTTCAATTCTTTTATTGCCAACTGCAACTTGATAGTTTCTCTGAAGGCATTGGCTGCACATTAAATTTGTCTTTTTCATTCATTACCTCACAAGTATATCTACATAAAAAGGATAACACGCTAACATTAAATTAAAAAAATTTTTGCTTCTGTATTGACATAGTAGGAAATTCTGACTAAAATAAGATTGTATCGTATTTTGGTCAAAATTTATAGGAGGTTGTGTATGCCATATATCAAAAGAGATATAGAAGACAAAATTATTAGTATTAGTAAGCAGTACGCTTGTATATTATTAACAGGGCCAAGACAAGTAGGAAAAACCACTATGCTTGAAAAACTCGATCCTGGGCGAAAAAAAGTCACTCTAGACAACCTTCAAGATAGAGAACTTGCTTTAAAGGACCCAACTTTATTTTTACAAATTTATAGCCCACCTATTTTAATTGATGAAGTTCAATATGCACCTATACTTTTTAGTTATATAAAAATCGCGATTGACAATGGTGCAAAACCTGGCAGTTTCTGGCTAACTGGCTCGCAATCTTTTGCACTAATGAAACTTGCACAAGAGTCTCTTGCTGGCAGAGTCGCCATACTTAAGATGTCTGGATTAACACAAAATGAAGCATTCAATAATACAAAATTAAATAAGTTTGAGCTAGACTTTTCAAAACTTTATAACAAGTCTATATCATTTAATAAGGCTGATATAAACGAAATATTTACGCGTATTTTTTTTGGTAGTTTACCCGCAATAGTTAGCAAAAAAATAACAGACAGAAAAATATTTTTTGAAAGTTATATTGAAACCTATTTGTATAGAGATATCAAAGACGAAATTAGTATAAAAGACAATTTTAAATTTAGAAATTTCATCAAAGCGGTTGCATGTCGAGTCGGGCAAGAGATAAATATCCACTCAGTTGCACAAGACGTAGATATTTCTGATGATACAGCAAAAAAATGGCTCTTTTTGCTTGAAAAGTCGCAAATTATCTATTTCCTACATCCATATTCAAATAAATTATTAAAAAGAACAATTAAAGCGCCAAAACTTTATTTTTTTGACACC
The DNA here is from genome assembly GCA_963544545.1 of uncultured Acholeplasmataceae bacterium. Lineage (GTDB taxonomy): Bacteria > Bacillota_I > Bacilli_A > Acholeplasmatales > Acholeplasmataceae > CALISC01. The sequence goes on along the minus strand of CAUUFL010000010.1, from coordinate 3,302 downwards.
GGTGTTGCTACTTATCTGACTAGTCACCATTCACCCGAAATTTTAAGAGATAGTTCTATAAGCGGTGCAATATTAGAAAACTATGTAATCAATCAAATCAGAGGTTCATATTTTAATTTAGGAGAGCCTTTTAATCTTTATTATTATCGCGATAAAGAACAAAAAAAAGTTGATTTGATTTTGGATTGTGATAATTCTTTGTATGCTATCGAAATTAAAAAAACAAGCAGCCCAAACTCTCATATGTTAAAAGGTATTTTTTATCTTAGAAAACAAAAAATTGAAATTAAAAAAACTGCGATAATTTGTGTAAGCGATAAAGCAACTATGCTTGAAGAAGATACCTTAATTATTCCAATATGGGCTGTTTAGGCATTAAGTAAATAAAATAGATTTAGTAAAATAAATTTCTATTCTTATCCTTTTAGCTATTTAAAAGTTTCGTAACATGTTAAAAAACACACATGACCAAAAATAAACTCATAACGTTTTTGTCGGTTTTAAAAAGCTAATAGACATTAAAAATTCGGTTTATTCAGGCGTAACTCCCACAAAAAAGTTTATTAAAAATTCATATTTGATTATAATATCGCTTAACTAGACTATTTAGTAAAATAAAAAAAGAGATTAAGGTTTAATCACTTTTTATTTTTAAAAAGAATTCAATTTCTTCTGCTAATTTTATTTTTTTAAGAACAGTATTTTTACACATCGGAATGGATATAACTGTTTCATCTAAAAATGTAATTTCACTTTCTTTCCCGCAACCCTTTATTTCTTTGATTGCTTTGATGTTGATCAACTGACACTCATATTTATTGATTTGATTTGTTTGAATAAAACAAGTTTTTGAATTCAAATATACAGGCGTTAGTCTACTAAGTTTAAACTTTTTTTCAACTGCTTTTTTATATCCTGAATAATTTGTTAAATTATTTTGAAGTAAATTATCTATAAACTTTTTATTTGTGATAAAAAGTTGTTCAGGAGTCTGGCCTAGTTTATATACATAAAGTGAATTTTTAACATTTTTAGTATACTGATACATTAACCAATAGAACCCTTCATTTCTAGTATAATTAGCTTGTTTAACTCAACGCTGTATTCCATTGGTAATTCTTTGGAAAATGGGTCAATAAAGCCCATAATGATAAGTTCAGTTGCTTTCTTTTCATCGATTCCACGAGACATTAAATAAAACAATTGTTCCTCGCTAATTTTAGAAACTTTAGCCTCGTGTTCTAAAAAAGAATCCGAGTTATTAACGATGTTAATCGGAGTAGTATCTGATTTTGAAACTTCGTCCATTAAAATAGTGTCGCATTCAATGTGAGAAAAAGCAGAGTGTGCTTGTTTAGAAAAGTAAACTTTCCCGCGATAATCAACAATACCGCCGTTTTTCGCAACGCTTTTTGAAACTATAGTTGAAGAAGTGTTTGGTGCTAAGTGTATCATTTTTGCACCAGTGTCCTGGTCTTGGCCTTCACTGGCAATTGCTATCGATAAAGCCTTACCTTTAGCGTAAGGTCCGGCTAAAATAGTAGATGGATACTTCATGTTAATACGCGAACCCATATTGCCGTCAATCCACTCCATTTCACCAAAACTATCTACATACGCTCTTTGGGTAACCAAGTTCAAGATGTTTTTAGACCAATTCTGAATTGTCGTGTATCTACATTTTGCGTTTGATTTTACAAAAATTTCAACGACTGCTGCGTGCAGTGAGTCTTTTGAGTAAAGTGGTGCTGTACACCCTTCTACGTAGTTTAGGTAGCTATAGTCTTCGCATATTATCAAAGTACGTTCAAACTGTCCAAACCCGCTTTCGTTCATACGAAAATAAGACTGCAAGGGTTCCTTGATTTCTACATTTTTTGGAACATAGATAAAAGAACCCCCGCTCCAAACCGCTGTATTTAGAGCAGCATATTTGTTATCGTCATATTTAATAATTTTGCCAAAATATTCTTTAAAGATTTCTGGATACAAGTGCAGGCCTGTATCTGTATCTAAATAAATTACACCTTTTGCTTCAAGGTCTTTTTTAATTTTAAGATAAACAGCTTCTGACTCAAACTGTGTGGTAACTCCTGCTAAATAACTGCGCTCTGCTTCTGGTATACCAATTTTTTCAAATACTGTTTTGATTTCAAGTGGTACTTCGTCCCAAGAATCGGTCAGTTTACTTGATTTAATGTAGTATTTAAAATCTTGAAAATCAATAAAATTTAAGTCAGGACCCCACTTAGGATTGGTTAGTTCTAAAAACTTTTCAAAGGCTTTCAGTCTAAGTTCAAGCATCCATTCAGGTTCTTTTTTAGATTCAGATATTTTTTTTATTATCTCTTTGTTAAGCCCTTTTCCAAGATTGATTTCAGGTTTTGTCTCTATATGAAAACCAAGTTCATAGTCTTGATTTATTGCAGTATTCTTTAAATTATCAAGAACTTCTTTATTTTTAATTTCTCTTTTTTTCATAAAGTATTTAAGATTTCTTCAAGGGCTTTCCAAGCAAGTGTTGCACATCTCACTCTTGCAGGAAACGCTTTAACTCCAGAAAAAGCAATTAGCTCACTGTTTGAAAAATCCGTAGAAATTTCCTCTCCTTTAATGATTTTAAAATAAGTAGAAATTATTTCTTTAGCATCTTTAATTTCAGTATTCTCCATAGTTTTGCAAAGTACAGATGCCGCAGCACAAGAAATTGAACAACCTTTTGAAAGATGTCTAACTGAAGTTATTTTGCTATCCTTTATCATAACTTCAATTTCCGCAGCATCACCACAGCTTGAGTTTACTAATTTTAGGTATTTAGCATCTGGTCTTTTTTCAAGCCCTTTATTGTAAGGATTGCTTGAGTGAAACATTATAACTTCTCTGTATAAATTATTTAGTTGGACGCTCATTTTAAACTCCTTGGAAAAATTCAATTAGTTTCTTAGTGACAGAAATAAATTTTCGTACATCTTTTTTATTATTATAAATTCCAAAAGATACTCTAAGAGCACTTTCTACATCTAAATTTGTAAATGCCAAGCCTGAGCAATGTTGTCCTGCTCTTAGACAAATTTTTTCCTGATCGTAAAAAGTTAAAGCATCATGTGGGTGTACACCTTTGATATTAAAAGAAATAATTCCACTTTCGGGAACTTTAGTGTACAATTCAACTTCGCTGATTTTACTAAGTTCACTGTAAGTAAGGGCTGAGAGTTCTTTTTCGTGTTTTTCTACATTTTGCATACCGATTTCCATTAAAAACTTTAAACTTTCGGTAATCGAAATCGCTTGACTGATTGCGG
>CAUUFL010000009.1:0-8566 GCA_963544545.1 uncultured Acholeplasmataceae bacterium | reverse complement strand
TGAAGAATTAGCCCAAACTTTAGGCATATAGTGTCCGCAATTGGGAATTCTTTAAAAAATAGAAATTAAGCAAAATAAATCCCTTATCAAATTGATAAGGGATGTATTTTAGTAAGTAGTTTAATCTAGATTAAGCAGGCACCACAACTACAGTAAATGAACTAATATAAAGTGGTTTATCTGCGGTAATTACAATCTTTTCAACAGCGTCTGCAAATGTGAAAGTTTTTGTAATATCTTTACCTTTAGCTTCACCTTCAATTTGGTTACCATTCACATTACCAAATCCAGGTTTAGCGTTTGTACTTCCGAAAACTACAGTAATTGATTTAACTTTGTAGCCAGCAAAAGTAAGTTCAACGGCACCTTTTGCTTTAGTTGAAGCAAGTTTTATACCTTTTGCATCTTTGTAGTATTTACCTTTTTTAACAAGACTTGCAGGAATACCATTTACATTACTTTCTTTAAGTTTATCGCCATCAAACTCAAATGTTGCTGTTTTTTCTGGATTTACTTCACCTTCTTTTAAGTATTTATAAGTAACTTCGTATTCAAAGACTTCGTCTTTTAAAATTCCTTCTGAAACTGTGGCTTTGAATTTTACTTTAGTGTTGTCAAGGGTTTCGTCAGTTTTAACTTTACCGTCTTTATCTAAAATGTCGGCAGGAGTATATGCCCAAGTTAATTTTTGGCCGTGTAGTTCTTGAGGTAATTTAACTTCATCTCTTGAACGAAGTTCACTCTTTAAGTCAAAGAAAGCTTTCAATTCAGATTTTACTCTGTCGCGAGTTTGGTTTTTCTCAAACTCAGCGTCTAGTGTAAGTCCACTTTGGCTTAAGATAAACATACCGCGTTTATCTCTAAAGTATCTGTAAACTGCATCTTTGATGTGAACAGCCTTGCCGTCTGCAAGTAAAGCCTTAGCTGCTTCGTTTAATACAACTAGTTCAATCTTTTTTCTACCGTCAATTTGAAGATAATATTTTTCACCAGTTTTTTTAATTACTTGGCTGTTAATTGAAACCAAAGTACCAGTTTCTGTATTCCATAGAGCATTTAGGTCAGCTACTTGAGTTGCGGCAACTGGGTCTATAGTTTCTGTACCTGTGTATTTGCGAATATCTGAATTTTCGCGGTATACATAGTCTTTATCTTTAAAACCGTGAATTTCAATGTGTTGATAAGTAGTCTGTTTAAAGATGTCTTTCATAAAATCAAGAATAACGATATCTCCAACTTTAGCGCCAAAGTCTTTCATTACTAGTACTACTAAGTATTTACCAGTTTTATCAGTTACTGCTAGGTTAACAAACTCACCTTTTTGATCATCTTTACCTTGAATTTCTTTAATGTCTGAAATTTGAGTGACTTTAGCAAGGAATGAACCTGCTTTGGTGTGTAAGTCTTCGAAGCCCAAATAACTTTCTTTTTGGCTAATTGTTAAGTTGATGTCGTAGTCAATTTGGTTAGCACCGATTTTATTGTTTTCAATCTTAGTGTAAGGATCTGCGGTTCCGCGTTTAGTTAAACTCCAGTGTTCAAATGTATAGCCTTCGCGTATATCTAAAACTGGTTTTAACTCAAGACCATCAAAGTAGTTGAATTCTACATAGTGTTCACTGTTTTCTTCTTTGTCATCACTTAAAGCAGATTTTGCGGAATTATATGAAAATCTAGACATAGAAGCGCCGTCTAAGTAAGCCTTGTATTTAGTAATTTCAATGTTTGCGGTAATTACTTTGTCGCCGACCGAACCTTTTTCAATTTTAGCGATATTCCAACCATTAAAGGTATAGCCTTTGCCGTTTGGAAGTGCAGTGAAGGTAATTTCTTCACTTTCTACAGTGTAGGTAGTTGGGTTAGCATTAGCAACTTGGCCGATTTTTGAGTTAATAACATACTCAATGTTGAAAGTTACTAATTCAAATTTAGCGTGCAGAGTAATTGTGTCTTTGGTATCGGTTAAGTCTTTTGCTTCTACTTTAGTTGTAAAGGTATCTTCTTTATACCAACCAACAAAACGGTAGCCTGGCATGTCTTTTGGAGTAAGTAGTTCATCGGTAATTTTACTGTTGTGGATAAACTCTTTTTTCTCTTCTTGCTCGCCATGTGCTTTGGTGTTGTATTTTAAAGTAAGTTCGTGTTTAAGTGGAGTTGCCTGTGGTTCAGCGTCCTTTTGTTCTTGAGAAAGTGCAGTGTTAACAGGAACTTTGTCCCATTTAGGTGAATCGCCTTCAAGTACTGATGATTTTAAGTAGAAAGCAGGAACTTCAGGTAAGGTCATCATTGCAGCATTCTTAATGTTTGCTGCTTTAATCATGAATCTTGAGTAAATTACGCCAGATCCGTCGCCTTCTGTGTATGAAAGTCTCTTAACATAATCTGCTTTGACAAATCCTTCTTCAAAAGTAATAGTCATTACTTTGTTAGCGTATGTTATTTTGATCTTACTTAAATCAAAAGCATCTTGAATATCTAGTCCATCTAATACTGATTTAGGGTCAGCAATGGCAGCCTCAAGTTGAGCGTCTTCTGTAAAGGTTAAGGTTACTGTATTCTGGTTTACAACTTCAAGTTTTGCAGTAAAGTTAGACTCTTCAAACTCAGCCTTTAAAGTTAAGTCTTTAAACTTACCATCAGTAGATTTGATTTCTTCGTTGGTTTCTGAATCAACCCATCTTTTGAAGTTATGTTTTTCTTTAAATGCAGGTTTGAATTCTACCTTATCTTTAACTGTGTAGGTTGCTTTGTTGTCAGGTGAGTTAGTTGCGCCTTCTAGTCCTTGGTAAGTAATTGAGTAAGTGTGAACTGTTTTAATTTCAGAAATAGTGATGTCTTTCTCTGCTTTTTCAGGGGTTTCAGACCAAGTAAAGTCATAGCCTGGAGTTTTACTAAACTCAGGGTAATCAATTTTTTGGTCGTATGCGTATTCTTTTACAAGCTCTTGTCTACCATCTGTGAAAGTAAATTTAACAGTAGGTCTAAAGTCTTTTAGTTTAGCGTAAACTGTGATATCACCAACTGTACCTTTTTCAATTTTGGTAATTTGAGTTTGAAAGTCTGCTTCTTTATACCAACCCTCAAAGATTTTGCCAGGAGTATTTGGGAACGCCATTAAATTAAACTCATCGGTAGTTACGTCAAACTCTTTGGTTTGAATAGTGGTGTCTCCTGACTTGTAAGTCAAGGTGTATTTAATTAAAGTTTCTTTTATTTCAAAGATTTTGCCATCATGAGTTTTTGCAAACTTAGCGTCTTCGCCAAGTGCTTTACCTGTGTCTTTAAATACCCATTGTTGTTCGTATCCAGGTTTTGCAGGAATAGTAGGTGGAATAACTGGTTGTCCAATGTGTCCTTCTACTTTGTGTTCAGTTGCACCAATAAAGAAACGATAAGTAATTTTTTTGTGTTCAGTGTAAACGGGAGTGATTACTGTAGACTCAGTAAAGTCGTGTGGGAAGGCTTGCGACCATTTAGCATAGTGGAATTCTTTTTGAGGAACTTTTGGAATTCTTTGGTCTTTTGCTGTAAAGTGTGAGTTCCATTGTTTCAATTCTTTGTCAGTGCTGTTGAAGTTCTTTCTAACTTGAAGTTTTGCCAAGTCTGTAGAGTCTTCGTTTTTAAAAGTAACGTCTAAAACAGTGTACTCAACAATATTCGGCACAAGTTCTGTGTCTTCAGTTAACTTATTGATGTCAGCAGGTTCGTTCGTTGCTTTGTTTAACCAACCTCTAAAGTCGTATTTAATGTTTTTTTCTTTAAATAAGTCTTCATATTGAGATAACTCAAACTTACCAGGGAATGCCTCTAGTTTTCTTAGTTCTGTAGTGTTGTCTTTATCGTAGAAAGTTAAATTAATTTTTTTAGTTTGTACAGTGATTTCAGGGGTAAATACGGTGGCTTGAGTAAGCGAATTATATTGGTCTTCTGGCAACCATTTTAGAGTTTCGTTTTCTTTTAAGTCAAGCAATTTATTAAAGTCAACGTCCTTTAGTTGAACTGGTTTGCCTTCTTTTGAAGTACCACGATAAATTTCTTGGCCGTCTCTGCCTTTAAAAACTACACGGTGTGTACCCTTTGCAGCAGTTTTAGCAACTAATTTAAGGTCGTGTGTGATATTTTTTAAATCATCTTCATTAACTGGTTCTAACTTAGTTCCTTTTCTGATTTGCCAGTATAAAAACTCACCGCGTTCAGCGCTGTCGTATTTATCTTCTTTTGGCAATTGGCTAAGTTCAACGTTTGAACCACGCGCAACTTCAAGGGCAGGGATGTCGTCTTGAACTTGGCTTTTCGGGTTAGCAAAAGTAATTCTTACTTTGCTACCTTGTACGTTTACTTTAAACTCACGAGTTTTACCTTCAATTTCAGCAGTTAAGGTAACCTCAGTAGTAGATTCTGGCGCTGTGTATTTTGCCTTGCCGTCTTCGATTTTCAAAATATCCGGATGAGATGAAGTCCAGTTAACTGACTTACCTTCAATTTCTTTAGTTAATTCAAGGTCCGCGTCAACTGTTTTTGGCAGTTTTAGTTTTTTAAGTAGTTTTTCTGGAGTTTCTGGCTCTGGCTGTGGTTGCGTACCTTTTTTGGCAACAGTGAAAGTAAATTCTTTTGAAACTGAACCTGCAGTTGCTTTTAAAGTAACTTCCACGTCTTCGTCTTGTTGTACAACTTCAATAGTGTAGCCGTCTTTAATCTTCGCTGCATTTTGGCCTTTTGTAATTTCGTATGTAACGTCAAAATTGCCAATTTTACGGTCTAGTGTAAAGTTTTTGTCAATTGTTCCACTTGGAACTGTCAATTGAGTTAAATCCGGGTCTGATGATTTTGGATCTGGACTTGGTTTTGGTGTTGTTTTGCACGAAAACATGAGTGCAAAAATACCTAATGTTAAAGCAGTGATTGCAAATATCTTCAAGACTGTTGATAACAATTTATTTGCTTTAGTGCTTGCTTTCATATTTACCCCTTTTCTGGCCGATGCCGGCCTCAATTCATATACTTATTATATTCTATATATAACGATTTTGTAAGCGTTTACATAAATTTTTTTAAATATTTTTAAAAAAATTTAAAAATCAGTTTTTTCTTCAAAAAATAATACGAAAAACCGTAAAAAAATAAAAAACTGCTGTGTTTTTTCATGTACACAGCAGTTTATAACAATTCTTTGAAATTATTTTAATAGCGCTTCTTTTGCGAGTTTATCGGCCACATCATTAAAAGAAATATTTGAGTGGCTTGGTACTTTTTCAAACTTAATTTCACTAAACTCAGGCTTAATGCTTGCGTAAAACTCAACGTACATAAAAGAAATTTTAGAGCATGCGCGCCATTCAGAAGTTATCCAGCGAGCGAGACCTTGGTAGTCGTGGTAAATCTTGATTTTTTTAAATCCATTTTCTTTTGCCCATTTAAGCGCTTCAATTACACCAAAAACTTCCCCTGCTACATTTGCTGTTTTCAAAAACTCACGGTCGGTTCTACTGCCAGAGATATTTTGTTTTTCTCCGTTTGGCAAAATTATGTGAACTCCGTATGAAAACTTAGCGAGTTCTTTTGAAAAACTACCGTCTGAGAACGTCACCAAAAAGCCTGCTTTTAAATCTTTTTCAACCACCCCTTGCCAATAGTCTGTACCTTTCAAAAAACACTCAGCCTCTGCTTTGGTTAAAAAAGACTTAAATACTGGTTTTTTAAAACCAGCAATTGCAACCTGGCATTCTGGCCAGGTCTCAAAGATCCCGGTTTTATTGCCTGCTTTTACAGCGTAGTATTTCACAAACTTAATTTAACTCAGCCTCAGCTTCTTTTTCTTTGAGTTTCTTAATTAAAGTCAAAAGACTTTGAATAAAGATTGAGCCAGTTGAGTTGCCGATAATTACGATAAAAATAAATAAAGCGACTTTTGCGTAGTTGTATTGAAAGCCAAATGAAAACAAAGAAAAAGAGGCGATGCAGTGGTCAAAGCCAAGCAGTAAGAAAGTCCAAACTGCAAATAGCAGCGAAAGCAGACCAATTGCTTTGTTTTTAGCATTATTAAAACTATAAATTGCCGAGTGCAACAAGATACCAGTTCCAATTGCTCCAAGGAAAGTTCGCCAAAGTGGAGTTTCTTTAAAATCTAGTTTTTTGGCAACCATTGTTTGAATTAAGTCTGCATAAGTTCTGGGGCTTCCTGGTACATTTTTTGCTGGAAAAACTGTGTAGTAAAAAAGAATTGTAAAAATTACTGTGCCTAAAAAATTAGTTAAAAAAACGACAAGAAGTTCAATTAAGTAATCAGGTTTTCGTTCAAAAACATAGCCGATTCTACCAGTAAAAAGTGCAGCATCTAAGGCAATGATTAAAATGATTCCGACACAAAAACCAACACCTGCAATAAAGTAAGTAGTCAAAGTTTGAATGCCACTGCCTTGAGCGTACGCAGTTAAAACTAAAAAAGTAAAAGCAGCAATGGCAACCAAAACTCCTGAAAGAAAACCTTGCAAGGCGAGTTTGGCGTATTTATATAATTTTATTTTGTTTTGCATATTCAAAATTCCTTTATTTAAAATCTATATAAGTAATTTTACTCTATATAAATAAAATAGGTTTAAATAAGCAAATAAAGATAATTTTTAAAAATAAAATCAAGTACTACAAATGTGCCTTGCAAGGCAGTTTTGTAGTTTTGTAAAAGTCTTAATTTTCTTATAAAAAAGCCTTATAAAGCGATTATAACTAACTATTCATTACGGGAATTATTTTTAGATTTTTAAAAATATTGTTTGCTTGTGCTTACTTATTTTGGTATACTGAAAGCACTAGAGGTGCACATATGTTTATCACATTTGAAGGCGGAGAAGGTAGCGGAAAATCTACTATCATCAAAAAAATTAAGGCTCTTTTTGAAGAAGGCGAAAACCAACAAAAATACTCACTTGTTAACAAAACTACAGGTGAAATTGTTCCGCTAATTTTCACCAGAGAACCAGGTGGACTTAACATTGATTTAGCCGAAGAAATTAGAGACGTTTGTTTGCATCCTAAGCACACTACAATGCAAAGTGAAACCGAAGCACTGTTGTTTGCGGCTTCTAGGTCTGAACACGTCAGACAACTAATTGAACCCAACCGCGAAAAAGCTCTAATTATTTGCGACAGATACATAGACTCATCATACGTCTATCAAGGAGTTGCCAGAGGCTTGGGTATTGAATACATTAAGCAAATCAATAAAAGTATTTTAAATTGCTTACCTGATTTGACTTTTATTTTTATCATCAATCACGAAAACGGGCTAAACCGAGTATCTGCTCGCAATAAAATTAACCGTCTTGATAAAGAAAGTCGTGCTTTTCACAATAAAATTGATGAAACTTACCGCGAACTTAAGCAAATTTTTCCTGAACGCAAGTACATAGAAATTAACGCCGAGGCTGCGGTTGAAACAGTTTTTAGACAAGTTTTTGACAGTTTAATGGAAGAACTTGCTAAGAAAAATATCAAAATCGTGCAAAATGACTAAAAAAGACCATTTTTTTCACCTTTCGCTTTTACCTGCTGCAAAAAAAGACGAACACATTTCCTATATTCTTTTTCAAATTAAAACAATTTTAAAACAAGAAGGTATGCCAGATGCAGAACTAAACGCCCTTGAGTTTAAACCGTCTCGCAACCTTTTTATTTTAAACAAAGAAGAAATCACTAAAGAAGCCTTGCTTGAGTTTACAAACACCTTTAATTACACTTCTTTAAATCAATACTCTAGATTTTTTGTATTATTTGGCGTAGACCTACTGAATACTTCTCAAGCATCTAGTTTACTTAAATTTTTAGAAGAGCCTAAAACCTCAACTTACGGCTTTTTGGTACCAGAGAATCCAGATGCTGTGCTGGACACCATTAAGTCCAGAGCCTTTTCGGTAACTTATGAAAACAAAGAAAACGCAGACAAACCAGTTTCTCTTGATGAAGAAATCTACGAACTGTCTGGTGAACTTTTTAAAGACGTGCCCGAAGTTTTTGAAAGCAAAGTATTTTTAGATAGTTTAAAAACACCTTTTTTAGAGTTTATTTCAGTAACGCTAGACCCTGAAAAAAAATACACACTAACTTTGGCTAAATATTTTTCAGTTGAACACGAAAGAACAACAGGCCGTATTTTTTTAAAACTCATTCAAACTTTTTTAATGGACGCGATTAACTTTAAGTTAAAGCGAGGTCTGCATTTCAAAAGTCAGGAAGAACATATTGCTAAACTGGCCGGTTTTAGTATGAACAAACTAATCAAGACATTTGATTTTGTGCAAAAACGCACAAAAGCCTTTTATTTTCCTGTCAACGCACGCGTGCAAATTCTTACAGCCTTTGCTGCTTTTGATCAGTTTTTAAAATGAAGATACAAACTAGTTTTGAAAATAACTTCCCAACTCTCTATATCGTACCAACTCCAATTGGCAATTTAAAAGACATAACTTTTAGAGCCCTTGAAGTTTTAAAGGAAGTTGAAGCGGTGTTTTGCGAAGACACCAGAAGAACACTTGTTTTACTTAATCATTTTGGTATTCAAAAACCACTTTTT
>CAUUFL010000008.1:0-9645 GCA_963544545.1 uncultured Acholeplasmataceae bacterium | reverse complement strand
GCAGTGGCTTTTGGATTTAAAACTATTTTGCTTTCAGAAAAAACAGCCGATGCTTTTAACGAAACTGCGGTTAGAGTTTCCAAGGGCAGTATTTTTAGATGTTCAACAATTAGGACTGACCTTGTAAAGGAACTCACTGAACTTAAAAACAAGGGTTATGAAATTATTGGAACTGAACACACAGAACCGCATAACTTTAAAAAAACTAACTCTAAACTAGTTTTAGTTTTAGGAAACGAAGGCGCAGGGATACCAGTTGAATTAAAACCACTTTTAGATACTAACTTTAAAATTACTACTCAAAATGTTGAAAGTTTAAATGTCGCAGTTGCAGGATCAATTGCAATGCACGAGATTGCCAAATGAAAACAATTGTAAATTTATCTTATTTTGAAACAGATACACTTAACACAGTAGTCTCTAGACTAAATGAGTTTAAACCAGAGCAAGAAATTACTTTAAATCAAGTGGGTCTGCTTTCTTTTTTTGATTTGTTGACTAACTTAAATGAAGAAAAGTTCAGTAAACTAAAAGAACTTAAACTTAAAATCAATTCTGTGTATTTACCAGTTTACGACACTTACTCAGAACTTACTGAGCCTGCTAGTCTACTTTTTTTAAAAAGACTAAAAGAGTTAAATGTCAAAACTATTTTAATTCGCCCCATTTTTTTAAAAAGCACTAAATTAGAACTAAAAAAAGAACTACTTAAATTAAAGTGGCTACTTCGTGGTTTTAAAATAATTTTTCAGTTAAAAGAAAGCCAAGATCACCTCACTCTAAAAACTTTGATTGACAAAAAACTGAAATTAAAACTTTACTTTGACCCAGTTTATTTTTATTTAAACAACTTAGGGGCAATTGGTAATTTTAAGATTTTTTTAAAGCACATTGAGTTACTTAGAATGACCGATATTGACGAACTCGGACAAGGTGAGTTTTTGAACTTTGGCATAGTTGGAATTAGTCAAATGGCCATGCAACTAAAACTACACGGACTTAAACCAGACTTGATTTTAGATAGTCGTGCAAACTGTTTTTTCCAAGGTGATAAGCAAAACCCTAACTTAAACAAAAAGTCTAGAAACGTCTTAGAACTCCAACTTTTAAATCAACCTGAAGTTGATTTTAACTCAGTTTTAAAGTCTGAGCACCAAGGTCTTGAAACACTAATTTCAGCAATTTTAGACTGACCAAACTAAACAAATTTAGCCTTTTAAAACGGGTATTTCCTTTGCGAAAATACCCGTTTTTTTATATAATATTATATAAAGAGGTCAAAAATATGAGTGCGCTTTTAAAATTTAGTACCACAGATATAGTCTTTATTTCAATTCTATTTTTCTTACTGGTTTACTTTACAATCAGAATTGCGTCTGTTTCAAAACGCAACTTTTTTGGCTTCGTTTATTTTTTAGTGGCTTTGCTTTTTTTAATCCCACTTTACTTTTTTTGGTTTAGCCGTAGCACTGTGTTTTCAAAAAAGCCCTGCCCTTGACCTTGTCTTTTAGTTTTACTTTTTTTATAGGTTATTTAATTTATTCACTCGCAGATGTTCAAAAAGCAATTACTAAAGTCTTTAAAGCAAAAGAAGAACGTGCAACTACACACGGTTCTATTGAAACTAAAGAAGAAGTAATATCAGCGGCAGTCGTGCTTTCTTACCGTAAAATTGGAGCAATTATTTGCTTTGAAAAATACAACTCACTTAGCCATTACGCCGAGAAAGCCATTCCTTTAAACTCAACCGTTAACAAAGAACTACTTTTAAATATTTTTACACCCAACACTCCTCTTCACGACGGAGCGGTGATTATTAAAAACGACACTTTGATTTGTGCCGGTGCTTATTTTACAATTTCAAAAACTGAACTTGCTGATAAAACCACCGGCTCTCGCCACCGCGCAGCCTTAGGTATTTCTGAAGAAACCGATGCTTTGACCTTAGTTGTCTCTGAAGAAACCGGCAATATTTCGATTGCCTACAACGGGGTTTTGATTAAAATGAAAGACGTTGAGCAACTGAGAAGTTACTTAAACTTATACGTTTAAAAAAAGGTCAAAAACATGAAAAAAATTATTAAAATATTTAAAAAAATCTCAGTATACTTATTTTCGCCCATTTCTTCTTTGGCTTTTTTGCTTTCTCAAACCAAAGTATATACGCTATTTAAATCCAAAGCGTTTGCGTTCGGCTTAGCTTTCTTGTCTGCAGTCGCTTGCTTTTTGTTGCTCTTCTTTTTAGCCAGATAAACTTTTAAATGTCTAAACTACACATCACACTACTTTGTTTATTTGCTGTTCTGTTAGTATTTTCCTTGGTTTTTGCACTACTTGCGGCAACTAGAAAAAAACGACACACCACTGCTGTGTTGTTTTTGTTTGCCGAAATTTTGATTTTAGCAACTGCTTCAATTTTAGTTTATTTAACTCCAGTAATTTCTCTTAACTTCCTAATTTATCCGCAAGTTACCGCGCAAGCCTTTGTTTTTTCCCTTGTTTTAACTAACTTGATTTTAATTTTCAGTGAGCACACTGTGCTTACAGGCTACGAAAATACTGATAACAACTTTTACCTATATTTGGCTCCAAACGGCTACATTAAGTCAATTTCTAAAAACCTTGCTTTAGAACTTAACTGCTCGGTTTTAAAAGCCAGAAGATACCGATTTTTGGATTTATTTCTAAAAACTTCGCGAGTGGCTAAACTAAACACCAAAGACTGCACGAACCATGCTTTTTCTGCTTTTTTTCAGCCACTTTTTATCAATGAAGAGACCAAAAGTTTTAATTTAGAGTTTAAAAACCATGCAGGCGAGCGAGTTTATTTGCACGCCAATGTTTTTCACCTTGGCTCTGAGTTAATTTTTACTGGGAAACTTTTAAAAGGTATGTCTGCAATAGAACACGAAGACGCCGTGTTTAAACTAAAAGAAGACTTAAAAGATATGTCTGGAAAACTAATGGGCTTTTTTGAAATCTCTGAGTCTGGCTACACTATGTATGATAAACAACTTGGCAAAATTTGGCTTTCGCCTTCTATGCTTGAACTGCTAAAACTTCCTAAAAACTACGCTAACTTAAAGTTTACAGAATACGAAAAACTAATTCATCCAGATGACTACATCAAAGTACTTAAAAAATACACAGAAATTAAGCCGAACTTAAACCAAACTCAGCGCTACCGCTTAAAAAGCGGAAACAAATACATCTGGTTTAAAGAAAACGCGGGGGCAACTAAAGAAAATGAAAACTGCGTGATTTCTTGTTTTAATTTAATTGAAACTGCTGACTTCAGTAAGTCAAACATCCAACTACTTGATGAACTTAAAAACTACTCAGACTTAGAACTTGACTTAGAGCAGTTAATTAAAAACAAAACCAAGTTTGAACTAGTTTTTATCAAAGTTGCCAATATTGACAATATCAACAAAAAATACGGCAGGGAAATTGGCAACATGGCTCTGGCTCACTATGTTTATAACTTAAAAAAAGCGTTTGTGACAGAAACGGGCGCAATTTACAGAATTGGTGGGGCTACTTTTGCCTACACAGTGACTGACTTAGTTCGCTTTGGTGCCTTGAAAAGTGGCGCTAGCAGACAAAGTGGATACTTAAACCTAAAAATGGAGTTTGGTGGCTCAAGTTTTACGCTAAACGCCAAGGCTGGTGTGTTTTTAGTTGAAAACAACTTAAACTCCGTACAAACCATTTTAAAGGCCACCAGAACTGCACTTGAAACTACTTTTTCTGAAAACTACGTAAGTAATTTTTTGTATGTAGGAGATGAATACCGTGTTTAGTAAAGCCGAGGCCAGAGCCTATATTTTGGCTGAACGCAAAACCTACGCGGTCTTAGAAAAACAGAAAAGAAACGAAATTGTGCTAAACAAAATCAAAGCACATCCTCTATATCAAAGCAGTAAAACTGTGGCGATTTACTTTCCAATTCAGGGGGAACTAGACATCACTGCTTTAACTAAAGAAAGCGAAAAAGTTTTCTTGTTTCCAGCGTTTGTGGAAAATGAACTGAAATATGTTTTGCCAAAACCAAACACCCAGTTTATTAAACGCTACAACTTTTTTGAACCTGCTGACTTTACTGTATACTTAGAAAAAATTAACTTGTTTTTAGTGCCATGCTTAGCAGTTAACCAACACAGCCAAAGACTAGGCTACGGAAAGGGCAACATTGACAGGTATTTTGCTTCTCTTAAATATTCGGCTGTCTTAATTCATGTAGCCGACCGCTTGATTTCGTTTGAAGCCGAAGCGCACGATGTAAAGGCTAAAGATATCGTCACTCCTTTTAAAAATACTGCACTAATTTTAGCAGCAGGAAAGTCTTCTCGCTTTGGTGAAAACAAAGCCTTGAAAAAACTCGTTAACTTACCAGTTTTTATGCATTCTGTTAACACTTTTTTAAAAAATGGCTTTGAGTGTATCTTGGTTGCACAAAACGAAGTATTAGATACTTTTTCAAAACCCGAGTTTAAAAACCCAGCGGTATTTACGCTAACTGGGAAAGAAACGAGATTTTTGTCAATGAAAGTCGGACTTAACCAGGCAACCGGAACTTATGTTTACGTGCACGATGCTGCCAGACCAGTAATTCTAGGTGAAGACCTTGAAAACATAAAAACACTTTTAGAAACTAAACAAGGCGCTGTTTTAGCAAACCCAATTTATTCGTCTTTAAAAAACTACAACGGAGAAACCCTTGACAGAACCAACTATTTCACCACAATTACGCCACAGGCTTTTTTAAAAACAAAGTTAAAAGAATGTGTATCCGTTGCTAAAAAAACCGACTATCAAGACGAGTTTGAATTGTTTTCAGAACAAAGTGAACCTTTTACCTTGTTGCTTTCTGAAAACAGACTGCCTAAAATCACAACACCTGCTGATTTTTCACTGACTAAATCATACTTTTTCAAACCTAGTTTAGTTGGCAGTTCTTTCGACATTCACCCTTTTGAAAAAGGCGGAGAACTCACTCTTGCTGGAGTTTTGATTGAAAAAGACAATCACTTTTTAGCAGTTTCAGACGGAGATGTGGTGCTACACTCCGTAACCGAAGCGATTTTAGGTGCTTTAAATTCAGGTGATTTGGGTGATAACTTTAAAGAAACCGATAAAATCAATCAAAACAGGTCTTCTTTTGAGTTTTTGGCGTTTGCTTTAAAGAAAGCAAACGAATTAAATTATCGCGTGAAAAACGCAGATATTACTGTAATGCTTGAACAACCTAAACTAGGCCTTAGAAAAACCTTAATTTCAAAAAACCTAATGCACGCACTTAACTGTCCTTTGGTTTCAGTTAAAGCCACGACTTTTGAAAAAAATGGGCTAATTGGCCAAAGCCGGGCAATCGGTTGCCTGGCTACAGTACTTTTGGAGGAAAAACTATGTTAATTGAAACAATTTATGGTAATTTCACCCTGCTTAAAGACTACAGGTCAGTTTTTTCACAAGAAGAATTTCAAAACCGTTATTTTCCTGAAGTTTACGATAAATTTGACTTTATTGTAGGCGACGTAACTGCAAATATGCTGAGACTAAAAGGTTTTACTAAAAAAGAAGGGAAAAACAATTTCGCCTATATTCCTGACTACTTAAACTCAACTTGCAACTTTAATACTGGCTACTTTATCTTAAAACGCCTAGACACCCCTGAACTTTCTGAATACATCAAAACTAAAAAATCTGAGTTTTTAGCGAGTTTAACCCAAAAATACGCAGACCTTTTAAATAGTCTGCCTGAAAAATGTACGAAGAAGTAAAAGCGCTAATTGACCGAGTAAAACCCTACATTCAAGCAGATGGCGGCGATATTGAACTAGTGGCCGTTGAAGAAGGTATAGTCTACGTTAAAATGCACGGCGCTTGCGTTGGTTGTAATTTAATTGATTCAACCTTATTTGATGGTCTTCTAGCCCTGCTTAAAGACAACGTAGAGGGTGTAATTTCAGTCGTAGAGGTTTAAATAATGCAAAAAAACACAGAGTTTACTACCAGTAACTTTAAAGAAACCCAAAACTTAGGTAAAAAAATCGCAAAGTGTCTAAAAGCACCTGCGGTTATTTTGTTGTATGGTGATTTAGCGGCCGGAAAAACTACTTTTACACAAGGTCTTGCCAAAGGTCTTGGAATTGACGCGGTTGTCAATTCCCCTTCCTTTACGATTATGCGTTCATACGAAACAAAGTCTGGCATGCCTTTTAACCACCTTGATCTGTATAGGTTAAACGGAGTTGGTGCTGACTTTGACTTACAAGACTACATAGACCAAGGAATTTGTGTAATTGAGTGGCCAGGTCAGGCAACTGATTTGCTTCCAAAAAACCGAATTGAAATTAGTATTGAAAAACTCAGTGAAAACTCGCGAGTTTTTCAAATTAAGGAAGTTGGCGAAAGCATGATGCTAGATTTTGCTAAACTAACTAAAGGTGAAAATAAATGAAACTAATTGTAGATACATCTAACCACGCTCTGATTTTGTTGTTAATTTGGCCAAACGGCGAAACCAAATGTTTTTATGACCTAAATACTCGCGACTTTTCTGCCAACACCGCAGAGCAAGTTAGTACTTTTTTAAAAAGCAACTCAGTAAAGCCAAGCGATTTAACAGCAGTGATTTCCGGAGTTGGACCAGGTTCTTACACTGGAACCCGCGTTGCCGTTACTATTGTAAAAACTTTGGCATACGCCTTAAATATTCCGGCTTACTCAATTTCTTCACTTGCTTTGTTTGCCTCTGCTTTAAAGGAAGAAAAGACAATTATTTATAAGTCTGCTCGCAACCAAAACTACTATGTTGGGGTGTTTCAAGAAAACAAAACCCTGCAAAGTGATGCTTTACTTAAAGAAAGTGAACTAAATGAACTAGCTTCTGAAAAACCTGACTTTAAAGCAATTGAATTAAGCTCAATCACTGAGTTTAGTGGTGAGTTTAACTTAAAACTAATTGAAAATAGTTTAGTTTTAGTAGATTCGTTTGCCTTGGAGCCAAATTATTTAAGAAAAACTGAAGCTGAGATTAACTATGATCAAAAAAATAACAGATGAGCCCACTTTAGGTTTAGTTTTAACTTCTTTAAAAGAAGACTTTGGGCAAACTGAAGACCTAAAGTCGCTTTCTAACCGCGAAGTTTATGGTTTTTTTAGCGAAGATACATTACTTGGTTATATCGTTTGGCTAAAAGTAGTAGATGTTGCTGATATTTTAAACTTGTTCGTATTTCCCGAGCACCGTAAATCTGGCAAAGCCACTGCTCTGCTTCTTACAACAATTGACACACTTAAACAAGCCGGCATTAAAACTTTTTATCTAGAAGTTAAAAAATCAAACAAGCAAGCAATTTCTGTTTACGAAAAAGTTGGCTTCAAGGTAGTTAGAGAAATTAAAAATTACTATGAAAACGAAGACGGGCTTGCTTATATGTATGGAGAGATGATATGAAAATTTTAGCAATTGAATCAAGCTGCGACGAAACTAGTGCTGCTGTTGTTGAAAACGGTACCAAGGTGCTTTCATGCGCTGTTCGCAGTCAAATCAAGACCCACGCTAAGTTTGGCGGAGTGGTGCCAGAAATCGCGGCTCGCGACCACGTTTTGGCGATTAACTTTGTTGTAGACCAAGCTCTAAAAGACGCTGGCATAAAACTAAGTGAAATTGATAAAATCGCGGTCACTCAAGGACCTGGTCTAATTGGTGCTTTGTTTGTTGGAATCAATGCAGCACAAAGCCTGGCCCTGGCTTTAGACAAACCGCTAATCGGAGTTAACCACTTAGTAGGACACGCTTATGCTGCAGCAATTGGCAAAGAACTTAAGTTTCCATGTCTAGTTTTGTTAGTTAGTGGTGGACACACAGAACTGCTAATCGCACACTCTCACCTTGAGTTTGAACATATTGGACAAACTCTGGACGACGCAGTTGGAGAGTGCTATGACAAAGTAGCCCGAGTACTTGGCTTTCCTTATCCTGGTGGCAAAACCATTGACGACCTTGCACAAACCGGTAATCCTGTGGCTTTTTCTTTCCCAAGGCCAATTTTAAAACAAGGTTTTAACTTCTCGTTTTCAGGACTAAAAAGCGCAGTTATCAACGCTTACGCTAAAATTGAAGACAAAGCTAATTTAAATAAAGCAGACTTTGCTGCATCTTTTCAAAAAGCAGTGCTGGACACCATTATTTATAAAACTAAAAAAGCCTTGAAGAAATACCCAGATTTAAAACAACTAATAGTTGGAGGCGGGGTTTCTGCAAACAAAGGGCTAAGATCAGCGCTTGCCAATGAAATCAACGGAGTTGAAGTTTTAATTCCTGAGTTTAAATACTGTACCGACAACGCCGCAATGATTGGCGCAGCTGCTTACTTTCAAGTCACTAAGTTTGGAGCAAACGAAAACCTTCGTTTAAAAGGGTACTCTGTTAATAACTTATAATTTATCTAGTGAGGACTTAAAAATGGAATCAAATTTTATTAAAACTATTATAGAAAATGACATAAAATCAGGCAAACACACAGAAATTATTACCCGTTTTCCACCTGAGCCAAACGGTTTCTTGCACATTGGCCACGCCAGAGCAATTATCATTAACTTTGAACTAGCGAAAGCCTTTGGTGGCAAAACTTACCTTAGATTTGATGACACCAACCCAAGTAATGAAAATATGGAGTATGTAAACAGCGCAATTGAAGACATTAAGTGGTTGGGCTATGAGCCGGCTGCTATCTTTTTTGCCTCTGATTATTTTGATTTTATGTTTGAAAAAGCCGTAGTGTTAATTAAAAAAGGACTTGCTTATGTTGACCGCCAAACTGCTGAAGAGATTTCTTTGCAACGCGGAAACATCCAAAAACCTGGCATAAACTCACCATACAGAGACACTTCAGTTGATGAAAACCTGCGTTTATTTTTAGAAATGAAGACAGGTAAGTTCGCGCCTGGTGAAATGGTACTGCGCGCAAAAATTGATATGTCTTCGCCTAACATGAATATGAGGGACCCAGCAATTTACCGAATTACCAACCAAGAGCATTTTAGAAAAGGCAAAGCATGGTGTATTTATCCGCTTTATGACTTTGCGCATCCTCTTGAAGACGCCAAGGAAGGAATCACTCATTCTCTGTGTTCTCTTGAATTTGAAGACCACCGACCACTTTACAACTGGGTGGTTGAAAACGCAGAATGCGAAAACCATCCGAGACAAATTGAGTTTGGCAGGCTAAACATTGAAAACACTGTGCTTTCCAAAAGATATTTAAAGGCTTTGGTTGAAAATCAGTTAGTAGCGGGTTGGGACGATCCAAGAATGCCAACTATCAAAGGATTGAAGAAAAAAGGATATTCACCTGCGGCAATTCGTGCTTTTATATTGGGCGCCGGACTTTCTAAAACCAACGCAGATTGCTCTCGCGAAATGTTGGAGAGTTTTGTACGCAGTGATTTAATGGAGACAAGTGTACGCCTAAACGCGATAATTGACCCGCTTGAAGTTGAAATTACTAACTTTCCTGAAGGCGAAGTTGAAACTATCAAAGTCCCACTACTTGAAGGAAAAACAGAAAGAGACCTTTATTTTTCTCGCCATTTTTACATTGACAGGGCTGACTTTTTAAAAGAAAAGCCAAACCG
>CAUUFL010000007.1:0-9860 GCA_963544545.1 uncultured Acholeplasmataceae bacterium | reverse complement strand
CCTTTACACTCAACTTTGGCAAGGTGCCCGAATTTCTTTCATGGTGGCACTTGCTGTGATTTCAGTAAACGCGCTAATTGGACTTACAGTTGGTGCAATTTCTGGCTACTACGGCGGAACTTTTGACCTGCTGTTTGACCGATTTGTTGAAATTCTTTCAGGTATTCCTTTTATTGCAGTTTTAACGCTACTTGTTATTAAATATGGCACAACTTTCCCAGTTATTATTTTTGCTTTCACAATTACCGGCTGGATCGGCTACTACTCAATGGCCAGAATGCAGTTTTATCGCTTTAAAAACCGCGAGTATATCCTGGCTGCCCGCACACTTGGCGCGTCAGATGCGCGCATTATGTTTAGACACATTTTTCCAAACGCCATTGGCTACATGGTAACGTCTTTTGCGCTAGCGCTTCCTTCCTTTATATTTTCAGAGGCTTCTTTTGCCTACCTTGGAATTTTAAAATATGGCAACACAATTTCGGTCGGTCAACTCCTTGAACAAGGCCAAAGTGTAATGCAATCGCAACCACATGTTTTGGTATTTCCGGCTATCTATATTTCTATTTTAATGATTACCTTTAACTTATTTGGCAATGGTTTAAGAGATGCATTTAACCCAAGTTTAAGAGGTGTTGAATAATGGCTATTTTAAATAAAGACAAAAAAGTTATTCTGTCAGTCGAAGATTTAAAAATTTCTTTTAAAACTCAATTTGGAATTCTGCAGGCCATCAACGGTGTTTCTTTTGATTTACAAAAAGGTGAGACTCTGGCGATAGTTGGAGAATCCGGTTCTGGAAAGTCAGTAACCTCTAAAGCTTTAATGGGGCTATTGGCCGGAAACGCTATTGTTGAAAACGGCAAAGTTTTATATGCAAACCGCGATTTACTTAAAGTCAAAGAAGAAGTATTTCACGAAATCAGAGGCTCTAAAATCTCCATGATTTTCCAAGACCCGATGAGTTCACTCAACCCAATTGTTAAAATCGGTAAACAAATCACCGAAACTCTGGTTTTTAAACTAGGAATGAATAAAGTTTTGGCCAAAAAACGCGCAATTGAACTGATGCGAGAAGTCGGAATTCCGGAGCCTGAAAAAAGATACCACCAATATCCTTTTCAGTTTTCAGGTGGGATGCGTCAACGTATAGTTATTGCAATTGCTCTGGCTAACAACGCAGAGATTTTAATTTGCGACGAGCCGACTACTGCTCTGGACGTCACAATTCAGTCACAAATCCTTGAGTTAATTCAAAAACTCAAAGAAGAACGCAATCTTTCTATTATTTTTATTACCCACGACCTTGGTGTGGTTGCCAATATTGCTGACCGCATAGCCGTAATGTACGCTGGTAAAATTGTGGAAATCGGCACAACTGACGAGATATTTTACGACCCTCGTCATCCCTACACCTGGGCTCTACTTTCTTCAATGCCGTCTTTGGCTACTTCTGAGAAATTAGACGCAATTGGTGGAACTCCGCCCAACTTAACGCAAAACATCAAATGTGATGCTTTTGCGCCAAGAAACAAATACGCCATGCAGATAGACCTTGAGCAAGCACCACCGATGTTTAAAGTCACAGATACTCACTATGCCGCAACTTGGCTACTTCATCCAAATGCCCCTAAAGTAACTCCGCCAAAAGCGGTTTTAGAAATTCAAAAGAAAAGAGGTAAAGTCCATGAAGCATAATGTTGATTACTCAAAAACTCCTCTTTTACACGTTGAAAACTTAAAACAACACTTTAAAGTTGGAGTTGGCAAAAACCGCCTAAAGGTCAGAGCCGTAGATGGTGTTTCTTTTGATGTCTATAAAGGCGAAGTTTTTGGTTTAGTTGGAGAGTCCGGTTGTGGAAAAACCACAACTGGCCGCACTATTATTAGACTATACAAGCCTTCAGACGGCCGCGTGGTATTAGGTGGCCAGACTATAGTTGCCGGAGTTGGCGACTTAGTTTCTAAACTAAAAAAAGCTAGACGCCAATACAAAACAACTCTACTTAACTCAGTTTTTCCCAAAACTAAAGAAGCAGCCGCCAGACTTAATGAGTTTAGAGAAAATTACCTTACAGATAAGGCTAAAATCCATAAATTCCGCCAAGACTTAAAGGCTGAGTATTTAGCAGAACGCGAAAAAAGCCTACTTTATAAAAACAAGATTTTTGACATTAAAAACTTTTATGCAGCAAAGGTTCAAAAAGGTAACTTAAACTACAAGGCAGAACGCGAAGAAATCATTTCTTTTACCTACAACGCCAAGGAAAAAGAATATAAAATTGCTTTAAAGAAAGCCAAGAAGGCGTACCGCCAAAAAATTATTGGCATCAATGACTCCGCAGCTTTGACTAAAAACACTAAACTTGAGTTAAAGAAAGACTTTCAAGAACAATACGCGCAAACTATACTGAACCTAGAAAAAGAATACCTGCCTTTAATTGAAGAAAACGCAAAAACCATCATTTCTAAAGAAGTAATGCAGGCTAAACTCAAAGAGTTAGATGCCTTCCATAAAGAAAAAACTGATATTCAGTACGTTCGCGAAGCCAATGAAATTGAAGAGTTTAAAGCAAGTGCCGATCTTCCTAAAAAAGGGTATTTAAAAAATTATTTGCTTGCAAGACTTTTTACTTGTTTTGGGCTTTCTAAAAAATATGCAAAAGATGTAGATAAATTAAGCGAAATTACTGCCAAAACAGCTAAAGACTTTAGTGAACATAAAACGCTTAAACGACGCAGATTTGTAAATTTCTTTAAATATTGGTTTAAAGAAAGACCAAGATTTTTAGCAGTTAAACTACTTGAGTCTTGCGCATTTTTCTTAACACGCATTAAAAACTTCTTTATTTTAACCAAAAATAAACTGGTTTTAGCAAAAACCAAAAAAGGCCTGCTTTTTAGACCTTTAACTAAAGAAAACTACACTTACATCACCGAAAACTCAAAAGTATTGAAGAAATTCAGCCCTAAATACCAAACTTACCTAAATGCTAAGTTAGACTTTTTAGAAAAGGCTAAAGCTTTAGTTAAACAAATTAAGTTTGTTTCTCGTGAGCACCGTTCTAAATCAGCAAAAGTCGCTGCGTCTAAAATACAAATGATTTTCCAAGACCCGATTTCTTGTCTAAACCCACGTATGACCGTGCAAGAAATTATTGCAGAAGGTCTTAGAATCAAAGGTATTAAAAACCGCAAGGAACTAGAAGAGCGAGTTACCAAAGCGCTACTTCAAGTTGGCCTTGCTCCTGAATACGCAACTCGCTACCCACATGAGTTTTCAGGTGGACAAAGACAGCGAATCGGAATTGCTCGTGCACTTGTCATGGAACCAGAAGTCATTATTGCAGACGAGCCAGTTTCGGCCTTAGACGTTTCAATTCAAGCGCAAGTTATTAACCTACTTCAAGACTTAAAAGAAAAACTAGGCTTAACTATTTTATTTGTGGCCCACGACCTTTCGGTTGTGAAGTTCTTTTCAAACCGTATCGCTGTGATGTTCTACGGTAAAATTGTGGAACTGGCAGACTCTGATGAACTGTTTAAAAACCCACTACACCCCTACACCAAATCTCTGCTTTCTGCAATCCCACAACCTGACCCTGACTACGAACGCAGTCGTAGACGAATTTACTACGACCCTTCATGTCACCCTTACGATGTTGAAGTGCCTGAAATGGTAGAAATTAAACCTGGCCACTTTGTTTTCGCTTCACCAAGCGAAATTAAAGCAATAAAGGCTGAAATTAAGGAGGAAAAATAATGGTAAAAAAATTACTAATTGTCTTGTTTTCTTTTTTAACTTTAATTTTATTTACGGCTTGTGGTTCATATAAAGTTAAAGGCATTCAAATCGCTTACTACATCCCGCAAGGCCATCTTGCGCCGAGTGAGTTTCAAGAAGTTCCTAAAGACGGAATTAAGTTAAACAAACCGGTTGCTAAAAAAGTTAACGCTAAAGGCGAAGTTATACAAGCAGGTTATGAACTTTATGCTCCCGCTAAAATAATTGCTTGGTATTTAGACCCTGCACACACAGAAGAGGTTAACTTTGAGACACACCGTTTTAAGGAATCTGCTGCTTTGTTTGCCAAAATTGAGTTTACAGAAATTAAAATCAACTTTGCTCCACTTGAAGCAGGCACTGTATTAGAAGGAGATATTCCAACTAAATACGACTTTACAAAAGGAACTACCCTGCCAAGTGCTAAACGAACTGGTTATGATTTTAAAGGTTGGTCAACAACCGACCCTAGTCTGCCTGACTTTGATCCGGTTAACTCAGTAGTGCTTTCACTTAAAGAAAAAACTTATTTTGAAGACATCACACTTTGGCCATATTTCTTGCCAGTGGAATATCAAATTACAATTATTGCCGATGGCAAAAGATATGAAGTTGATGTGTTGTTTGGTCAGAAAATTCAAAAACTAGTTGAACTAACCAGTGAACTTACATTTAAATATGGCACTAAGTTTAAAGGTTGGTATTTTGCTTCAGGAACAAAATTCAAAGAAGAACTTAAGTACGACGAAAACAGTAATTTTAACGGAGTTTACTACTCATTAGAAGGAAAATTAGTTCAAAGTACTCGCCGAGACGGTACTATTAAGGCAAGAATTGAATAGCAAAAAAATTCAAAAAACTAAACTAATATATTTAGCCGTGTTGTGGACTGCTTTTTTTGCAGTTCTATTCACTGCACTTTTGCTTTATTTTTTAAAAGCACCAAAACCTATTTTTACAACTATATCTTTACTGTTAGTACTGGTTTTCTTTATTTTTGTTTTAGTTTTTAAAACTAAAATCACAACTCTAAACTTAAAACAAAAATATGTAAGGTTAAAGGAAACAAAAGTACAGCCGTTTTTGGTTAAAAAAACATTTTTTGAAAAACTACTAAATTCTTTTCAAACAAACAACTTTATATTGCAAAGCAGTACCCTGGATTTTAATTTATACTTAAAAGAAAATACTCAAAATCGTGGGCTAGAACTTACTTTTTATTTAAAAAACTCAAATACTGGCTTTTTGGATACTAAAATTGACGTAGAAATTAAAAAAATCCTAAAGCGCTTTGAACAAAAAAGAATTGCTTACTTAACTTGTCTGATTTTCAAAAAATACAGCGAGTATTCTGCGCAAGCAGAACTAGAAGCAGACAATTTAGTTTTTTTAAAAAACCGCGGTTTTAACTTCACATCTGTGAACATCGCTTATTTTGAAAAAGAAAGCACACTTTACTTTTTACACTCAAAAGGTTTTTATCCGACTACCTACTTTAAAGCAGCAACTGAAACTATTTTAAACTTAACTAATTAAGTATTTATTTTAAAAAACCAGCAATAGCTGGTTTTTATCACGAAATAAGCACTGCGTTTTTACCTATTTTTTTAACATTTTACCAAAGGAGAAATTATGAAAAACATTATCTTTGATTTAGACGGAACACTTCTAGACACATCTAAAGACATCATTAAAGCAGTAAACTCAACTCTTGCTTACTTTAAGTTTGCTAAAGCCAATAAAGACAAAATAATTTACTGCACAGGAAATGGTTCGCGTGAACTTATTCAGTGTGTGTTAAACGACAAGCAAAACATTGATCAAATGGTTAAACACTACAACCAAGCATACAATGAAGACCCGCTTAAATACACCAAACCATACAAAGGAATTGTAGAAATGCTAAATGCTTTAAAATCAAGTGGTGCTAGACTTTTTGTAATTTCAAATAAACCTGAGTTTTTAGTTAAAAAAATCGTAGACTTTTACTTTCCAAACATCTTTACTCATGTGCTTGGATTTAGCCAAAATCTACGTGCCAAACCAGCACCAGATACCTTGAATTTCCTTAGTCGCAAATACGGATTTAACCCAGATGAATGCATTTTTATTGGCGACAGCGAAGTTGATTTGCGCTTTTCAGAAATTGCCAAAATCCC
Organism: uncultured Acholeplasmataceae bacterium; assembly: GCA_963544545.1. GTDB lineage: Bacteria > Bacillota_I > Bacilli_A > Acholeplasmatales > Acholeplasmataceae > CALISC01. The sequence goes on along the minus strand of CAUUFL010000007.1, from coordinate 3,917 downwards.
TTGCTTTTTAGTGTCATACGGTTTTCGTTCTTTTGATTTTTTGCACACTATCTCACCAAGAAGCACAATATTTAAGTCATTAAAAGCCCTTAAAACCGCTTTACTTAGCGATATCAATGATTAAGTTTACCAAACAAATTACCAAAGAAGGAATTAGACTAGGTAAGCTTTGTTTTGAAAACGGCACAGTTGTAGATACGCCTGTTTTCATGCCAGTTGGCACTAAAGCCACAGTTAAAACTCTGGATGTCAAGGAAATTCAAGAAGTTTCAGAAGGCCTGATTTTAGCAAACACCTATCACCTTTGGTTGCATCCTGGTACTGAAGTTTTAAATGAGGTTAAGGGTGCCAAGGCCTTTATGCATTGGCCAAAGGCAATGCTTACCGACAGCGGAGGATACCAAGTTTTTTCCTTGACTAAAAACCGCAAAATCTCAGAAGAAGGAGTTATTTTTAAAAACCCTGAAAGCGGAGATAAGTTATTTTTAACACCAGAGAAATCAATGGAAATCCAAATGGCAATTGGTGCAGATATCGTAATGGCGTTTGATGAATGTCCACCTGTTTACGCAGACTTTAAATACATGGATGCATCAATTGAGCGAACTACAAGGTGGCTAAAGCGTTGCCAGGTAGCCTTAACTTCAGGTCAAGCACTTTTTGGTATCAACCAAGGTGGTTTGGACTTACAACTTAGACTAAAGTCGCTTACAGAAATCACAGCACTTGACTTACCAGGCTACGCAATTGGCGGTCTTGCGGTTGGTGAAACCAACCAAGAGATGTACAAAGTACTTGATTTTATAGTGCCAAAAATGCCCGAAGAAAAACCTAGGTACTTAATGGGCGTAGGCAAACCTGCTAACTTAGTTGAAGCAATTGAACGCGGAGTTGACATGTTTGACTGCGTGATGCCAACTAGAAACGCCAGACACGGCCACATTTTTACAACAATAGGTTTTATTAACATCAAAAACGCAAAGTTCAAACATGACCACACACCACTAGACAGCGGACTTAACCACAAGTTTGCCAATTACTCAAAAAGTTATTTACATCACCTATTTAAAACTAGCGAAAAACTAGGCGAACGAATTGCTACAGTTCAGAACTTAGCATATTTGAAACACTTAGTTAACGAAATCAAACAGGCTGCAAAAGCCGGTAAATTCAGTGAATTTAAAGCCAAGTTTTACGCAACTACTAACTACACAAACAGTTGAAAAACAGGCTTAATAACACACGAAAAACGCAAAAAATAAGCTATAATTGAAATAAAGAGGTACTTTTTAATGGACACAGTAAACAATTTTCAAATTAAACCCCTAATTATGGTTGCAGGTGTTGGTGGCGGTGGTGGAAACGCTATTAACCGTATGATTGAAAACAACGTAAGCGGTGTGACTTATGTTGCTATTAACACAGACTCTCAAGACCTAAAACGCTCACTTGCAGAAATTAGAATACTAATTGGAGAAGGCCCTGACAAAGGACTTGGCGCTGGTCAAAACGCAAGTCGTGGACAAGAGGCAGCCACAGAATCCGAAGACGCTATTCGCCAAGCCTTGAAACCCGCTAAAATGGTTTTCGTAACTTGCGGAATGGGCGGAGGGACCGGAACTGGTGCTGCGCCAATTGTCGCCAGAGTTGCCAAAGAGGAAGGCGCACTTGTCGTTGGTGTGGTCACAAAACCCTATACCTTGGAAGGTAAACGACGTCGCGAAAATGCACTTCGCGGAATTGCTGAACTTAAACCAAACTGTGATGCTTTAATTGTGATTGAAAACGACAAATTAAACGAAATTTCTGATCACCACACCACCTTACTTGAAGCTTTTCGCGAGGCCGACAATGTACTTCGCCAATGTGTACAAGGTATATCTGATTTAATTATGTATCCAGGTGTGATTAACGTAGACTTTGCAGACATTAAAACTGTGCTTAAAGACAAAGGCACCGCTATCATGGGAATTGGTGTGGCAAGTGGTGAAAACAAAGCCATTAAAGCAGCGCGCGCCGCTATTTCTTCAAAAATTTTGGAAACTTCAATTCAAGGTGCCACTGACGCTATTTTAAATATCACTGCACCTACTGAACTTTCTCAATTTGAGTTAAGCGAAGTTCTGCAAGAAATTAGAAACAACACATCAACCGACATTAACATCATCATGGGTGTGATGATTAACGACAAACTAGTTGACGAAATTATTGTGACAGTTATAGCCACCGGTGTTGAGTTAACTAAATCACACACCGATGCCGAAAGTTTTGCCAATGAACTTGTTAAAAATACAGAGACTGCTTTTTTTAATCAAGAAATTAAAAAAATCCAAGATCAAGCACAAGACGACTTTTTTGCGTCATTTAACCAAGATACAGACAATAGCCAAGATGCGGAGAGTGACGAAAACTCAGATATCCCATTTTGGGCGCGAAAATAATGCTGAAAGCCGGAATTGTAGGCCTGCCGAATGTTGGCAAGTCTTCGCTTTTCAATGCTTTAACTAAAGCCAGCGCTTTGTCTGCCAACTATCCGTTTGCCACAATTGAGCCAAATGTTGGTCAAGTTGTGGTGCAAGACAGCCGCCTGGATAAACTAGCATCTGTTTATCTACCTAAAAAAACCACATACGCTGCCTATCAGTTTATAGACATTGCAGGCCTGGTAAAAGGAGCCGCGAGCGGTGAAGGTCTTGGCAATAAGTTTCTTTCACACATCAGGGAAGTTGACGCCATCGTTGAAGTTGTGCGTTGTTTTAAAGACAACAATGTACTGCACGTTGAAAACTCAGTAGACCCAGTTAGAGACGCCCAAATTATAGACACAGAACTAGCACTTGCTGACCTTGAAATCGTTGAAAACCGACTGGCTAAAATTGAAAAGAAAGCGCGCACCCAAAAAGACAAAGAAGCCATTAAAGAAGTTGAAAGTTTAACTAAAGTAAAATCTGCAATTCTTAGAGAAACCCAACCTGAATTAACCGAAGATGAGCGCTTTTTAGTTAAGTCTCTTAACTTACTTACCTTAAAACCCCTGATTTACATCGCCAATATTTCTGACGATAAAGAAGACGAAACTTCAAATGCTAACCTAGCAAAAATCAATGCGTACGCCGATGCTCGCCATGCTCAAGTTTTAGCAGTCTGCGTAAAACTAGAAGAAGAAGTTGCCAAAATGAACAAAGACGAGCGAATTGAGTATCTTGAACAATTTGGTTTTGACAAAACTGGGCTTGACCAAATTATAGAAACAACCTATTCAACACTTAACCTGTCTACTTACTTTACAGCCGGTCCTGACGAATGCAGAGCCTGGACTTTTAAAACTGGCTCTAAGGCACCAGATTGTGCCGGCATAATTCACACCGACTTTAAACGTGGGTTTATTAAAGCAGAAGTTGTGGCTTATGCAGATTTTTTAAAGTACGGCTCAATTAACTCAGCAAAAGAAAACGGTGCCCTTCGCTTAGAAGGAAAAGAATACTTAGTTAAAGACGGCGATATTATAAATTTTCGCTTCAATGTTTAACCAAAAAGGAGATTTTTCATGTTTGGATTTAAGAAAAAAACCCCAATTGTTACAACCCCTACCTACACAAAACGCGAACTTATTGTCTTTAAACGACTAGATAAAGCAGACGACGAAACTCTACTTGAATTTGCCGAAATGATAAAACAAGGCAAACCAGTGGTTTTGAATTTTGACTTACTTAAAATTGCGGATGCTAACAAAGCAATTGCGTTTTTATCTGGATGTGTTTGTGCGTTAAACGGTGAAGTTATTGAAATGAATGAAAAAGTTTTTCTGTTTGCCGACGACACACTTTATTTAGACGGCACGATTGATAAATTTTTAAAAGAAGTAATAAAAGACTAAAAAGAAGGAAAATAAAAATAAATATGGATTTTAAAGATAC
>CAUUFL010000006.1:0-10854 GCA_963544545.1 uncultured Acholeplasmataceae bacterium | reverse complement strand
GCGCGCTGAGTTTCCAGACTTGCAAGTTGAAGAGCGCTCTGCGGCTTCGATTGCCAGAAGACTACAAGATCCACTTTCTGAACTTGTTAAAATTGACCCGAAATCTATCGGAGTTGGACAATATCAACACGACGTTTCGCCCAAAAAACTAAACTCAGAGCTTTCTTTTGTCGTGACTACTGCCGTTAACTCAGTTGGAGTTGACTTAAATACAGCGTCAACTGCACTACTTACTTATGTATCTGGCCTTAACTCAAAACAAGCAAAATCCATAGTTGACGCCAGACAAAGCAAAAAAGGCTTTAAAAATCGAGAAGAACTCAAAGACGTTGCCTACATTACTAACAAAGTATACGAACAAGCCGCTGGTTTTCTTCGAATCACTGATGGCGATGAAATTCTGGATATGACGCCAATTCACCCTGAGTCTTACGCGGTTGCCAAGGCTTTGATGAGCAAGTTTAATATCCAAAAACAAGATATTGGAAAAGTTGAAATAATTGACGAAAAACTAAAAAACTTTAGTTTAACTAAAGAAGTAGAGGCACTAAATACAGACCGCTATACTTTGGAAGATATAGTTAAGTCTTTAAAACAGCCCCTTAGAGACCCAAGAGATTCATTTCCGCAACCTTTGCTTAAATCAACAATTTTAGAAATTAAAGACTTAACTATCGGTATGGAAGTTGAAGGAACTGTTAGAAACGTTGTAGACTTTGGAGCGTTTGTAGACATCGGACTGCACGAGGACGGTCTAATTCACATCTCTAAAATGGCAAAACGTTTCATTAAGCACCCTTCTGAAGTTGTTCAAGTTGGCGATATCGTTAAATGCTATGTTGTGGCGATTGACGAAAAAAGAGGCAAGGTCGGCTTGGCTCTTGAAAAAGACTTAATTTAATGTAATAATTTAAAAAGTAGTTTTTCAAAACTACTTTTTACCTGGAGTGATACTCAAGAGGCTGAAGAGGACGCACTGCTAACGCGTTAGGGCGAGAAATTGCCGCGAGGGTTCAAATCCCTCTCACTCCGCCATTTAACTTGCTATTTATTTGTTTTTTATTTAGGTAAAGGAGTTAAATATGGACCTAAAAAAACTTAAAAACTTATCTATTATTTCGCTAATTTTTGGCTTAATTACTGTGTTATTTGCTTTTGCAGTCGTTGGAATTAGACTGTATATTGAAATTTCATTCCAAGGTAAAACCGGGATTGGTGTAGCTATTGCTGCCCTTGCTTGGGCCAATATTTTGCTGTATGTTTCAATTGCTTACTTAGTTTGGTTTTTAGTAAATCTATCTTTATATATCTATGTTTTTGTTAAATTACATCCATATAAAGAAAACCCACATTTTGCTCTTTCAATAATTGGTTTCATCTTTCCTATATTCCAGGTTATTGCCCTTATTCTCTACATCGTTAAAATCAAAAAACTAATTAAAGCACAAACCTTAGAGCCAGACAGCGACGTACAAATTACTGAAGTTTTAAACTAATTTTAGTTTTTTCTCTTGTTGTTTATCTCTGTTTAAAAATATACATTTTGAGGCTAAAAAAATAGTTAAACTGTAAGTCACACACTTACTAAAAACTAAACCAAATTAACACTTAATTGACAATTTTTGGCTATATTGATATACTAATTAAGTGTTTGAAATAGGCCTATAGCCAAGCGGTAAGGCAACAGACTTTGACTCTGTCATTCGTAGGTTCAAATCCTGCTAGGCCTACCATTTTTAAGAATAAATCCACTGAATGTGGATTTTTTTATTTTTTAGCATATACAACAATTTGTTTAAGTTTAAAATATAGTCTTCAAAACATTAAATTCATATTAATCAGAATTATTATTTTATTTTCAACATTATTAAAAATAAACAAAATAGCACAGTAATACGAAATCAAATACCACAATAAAACGAAACAAAACAGCACAAAAAAACGAAGTGAAAAGATGATATTATATTTATGGTCAGCTATGGAATATAAAAAAATCACAGACAAACTGTTAGAAGAAAAATTAGAGGCGTTTGGAGCTGCATTGATAGTAGGCCCTAAAGGTTGTGGCAAAACTACAACAGCAAAACAAAAGGCAAAAAGCGTCATTGAGTTTCAAGATGAAGACACTAGAGAAAATATTTTACCTGTTGCAAATACCACTCCTTCAAAATTGCTTAAAGGTGAAAAACCGATATTATTTGACGAGTGGCAAGATGCACCTAAAATTTGGGGTGCTATTCGTAAATCAATTGACGATGAAAATAAAGTTGGAATGTATATTTTAACAGGTTCGACTTCTCAAGTGGTCAAAACACCACACACAGGAACAATGCGTATTTCTACACATAAAATGCATACCATGTCGCTTTACGAAACTGGCGAATCTAACGGAACAATTTCACTTATAGAATTATTTAATAACCCAGAAATTTTAAGAGAAGGTTGTAAAAGTGATTTAAACATTGATAATTTAATATTTGCAATTTGTCGTGGTGGTTGGCCGAGGAGTTTTGCACTAGAAAAAAATCTGCTAAATTATCAATAGCAAAAGACTTATTTAATCAAACCTGTAGTTCAGATATTTCAAGCATAGATGGAGTTTCAAGAAACAAGGTATTTGCTGAAAACATTTTACGTTCATATTCAAGAAATATATGTACACTTACTGACAGTAAAACAATTTTTAAAGATGCAACTACTGCCACTGAAATTTCCTTGAAAACTTTTGAAAGTTATGTAGATGCGCTTAGAAATTTGCATATTATTGATGATGTTAATGCTTGGTGTCCAGCAATTCGTTCAAAAACTGCGATTCGTTCTTCTGTCAAAAGAAATTTATGTGATCCGTCATTGGCAGTTGCGGCACTTGGTATTAACCCTGAGTATTTTGATAGGGATTTTAAAACTCTTGGCTTCTTATTTGAGTCTTTAGTAATTAGAGACTTAAGAGTTTATTCATCTTCACAATGGAAGAATTTCTTACTATAGAGACCGATATGGCATTGAAGAAGATTGCGTACTTCATTTAGAAAATGGTAGATACGCAATATTTGAAATTAAATTAGGAGTAAGTGAAATAGATAAGGCGGCTAAACATTTGCTTGAAATTGAAAGACTTGTAATTGAAAAAAATAAAACAGAGCAACAAATGCAATTACCACCGCCAACTTTAAAGATAGTGATTACCGGAACTGAATACGGCTACATTAGAGAAGATGGCGTGCCTGTTATTCCAATTGGTTGTTTAAAAGATTGGTTATACACACTAAACTTTTTTACAAAAAATATAACTAACAATAAAAAACTTTTTTATTATTTGCTTTAACACATTTGGCGATAAATATGCTTCGGTCTAGTTTTTTCTATCGCATTGTAATCTTAAGTGTGTGTTTTGTCAATCATTTTTAATAAAAAAAGGTGAAAGATTTTACTCTTTCGCTCAGGAATTTGAATCAAATATTGTATTATTTTTGATGCATTATCTAATGGGTTGAAAATTAGTTTTTGACAAAATCGGTTATGATTTTTTAACCAAATTCAATTTCTTCACTTGCTTTATTGTAAATGTCAATACAGTTTTCAAGATCTATTTTTTTAACTATCCAACCTCTAAACAAACACTGCTGTATAAACTCCTGTATTCTATTAACACCGTTTACTTCTTTTAAAGTTATTACAACTCCAAACTTAAGTTTCTCACCATCTCCCACATTTAGTCTTTCTTTCTTCTTGATGCTTAGACCCCACAAACCGTTTCCGTATTTTTTCTTTGGCTTTTTTGATAAACCAGTAGGGGTTTTGATGTTTTCACGAATATGTTTAACATTGTCCCATTTTCTATAAAGCGCTCGTGCAGAACCTTCATATAACAACACTTTGCCTTCATCTGCTTGCTTGTTTTCATTAATTGAGTCAATTTTTATACTCCCATTATTTGAACTTAATCTACCAAAGTGAATATCTAGCTCAGTGTTTGTGTAGTCTACACCTTGATTTCTTGAACATTTGGGAAAATAACATAAAGTTGCCTTTGCAACAAAAGGTTGCTTTTGTTTATCTTCAGGAATTGGGATATTAAAATTATAGGCATTATATTTTTCAGACTCGCCGCTGACCATAAACTTAATTTCGTCGTTTGGAGTTTTTAAAATATCGTCAATTTTAACAGGAACCACACCGTATCCAATCAACTGCGGACTATAGGCTTTATCTTCCCAACCAGCAGCAGCATCTATAATCAAAGCCTTTGCAAGTTCCTTAGTCATGCCAACTACATGAATTAAATACGCAAGTTTTCTGGAAATCCACGGAGCAGCAAACGATGTACCTAAAGTAAAGGCTTCACCTAAAGGAGAACAGGCTCTGATAAGTTTATTTCCATCTCCGCCGTAGTAGCTAACATCTGGCTTATTAAAAAAAGACAAAACCAAACCTTCACGTGAATAACTTGCTGGTTTTTGGTCAAACCCTACAGAGTTTACTACTAATGAGTTAATTGAATCTGCAGGCGCTCCAATTCTTTTTATATTTGACTTATTTGGTTTATTAGTACCTGCTACTACAAATATAACATCATTTTCATACTGAATTTTGTCTAAAAATGCAGCCTCTGGTGAAATAAAATTAGGATTGATTTCCATAGACGAGCCAAGTGATAAGTTCCACACTTTAATGTCTCTGTTTGCGACAACTATTTCTTTAATTGCTCTCAATACTGTAAAGGAACTAAAATATCCGCTTGTAGCCACGCCAAAATGTCTAACTTTAAATCTACCGCAACCGTCGTTTAAGTTTGGATTGATACTTGAACCGTCAACAATAATAGATGAAACCATTGTGCCGTGTTTATAATCTTCGGGTGATAGTTGAATTTCACTGTCTAACATATTTCTAAAGTCAACCCATTTAGAAAAATACACATCTTTTTTAAACATAGTGTCAATTACTCCGACAGTTGGCTCATTTGCAGGCTCTGGAATTGTAGCAATTTTTGCATCAGCGTGGTAAAAATCTTCTTTATCTAAAAGAGAAATATCACTAACTGCCATAGAAATCAAATATGGTGCTTTTGCTTTAAGTAAACTAAATTGATCTGGAGTAAGTAAAATTGTAGTATCATCGATTACTCTGGCATCTGAAAATTTGATGCCGATTTTTTCCATAATTTCAGTTGTTTTAATGCCAGTCTTATAAATTGTGACGATTGCGTTTTCTTGTAATTCAGTTGTATCTTTTTCAACTCCAAATTTTTCTAAGTAATATGCATCAACTAAAATATTTACAAACCTGCTTTTTTTAATTCCAGCACTTGGATTTAAAAAAATACGTTCATATTTTTTGTTGTTAATGTCTGATATATTTTTGTCAGAAATACTTTTACCAAAGTTTTTTTCTATTATTAAAATAATTTTCTCAATATAGTGAATTGCCTCAATTATGGTGCCGAACTCCACACAATGTGTGATGATGTGTTTTTTTATTGAATCTCCGCTAAATTTTGCACCAACTATAGTTTCGTTGTTTTGTTTAACACTGTTTCCAAACATCCCTTTAATTCTATTGCTCTTAGCGACAGTTTCTTTATAATAGGCGCTTATAAGCGGTTTTGGCAAGATTTTTTCTTTTTGCCAAAAAACCAATACTTCTTTAAAATTATCCTTTAAGTTGTTTAAATGTTCAACTGAAACAAATCTGTTTGTAGGAATATTTGCGGGACCTGGTTTGTTTGCTGATTTTTGTTCAAAACTACCTTTTAACTGAAGAATTTGATTCATTTAATATTACTCCTTTAACTCTCTTGCCACTTGACTTTTAGAAACCCCAGTTAATATTTCAATTTCTCTAATAGTAAAGTTCAGGTTTTGCATTTTCTTTAAGTCTTTTTCTTTATCTACGGTTATTGTAGTGTAAAGTCTTTTTAGATAGTCGTATTCATCGTTTGAATTGCTATAGGCCAGAGAAGTTTTGATAATATTTTTTAAATCTGCGGGATATGGTATAGTTTCAAAAAGTGAAATTATTTTTCTAAATAAACGAACATTTTTAGCAACATGTTTAAACTTAGGCAAAAAATAATTAAGTATTATTTCAGAAATATCAATTAAATCTTCTCTTGAGTATCTATTGAAATCTATAACTGCATCAAATCTGCGCACTAATGCTTTGTCAAAATGTTTATATAAATTAGTAGTAGCGATTAAGACAATGTCAGGATTTAAGTCCTCTAAGGATTTTAAAACAGAAGTTGTTGCTCTGCCCATTTCTCTAAGATCGTTTGAATTAGTGCGGTCTAGTGCCAGCGCATCTATTTCATCAAACAAAATAACTGATTTTTTTGGAATAAGACAATTGTTGATTTCTTCAAACAATTTAGCAATGTTTTTAGCAGTTTGGCCTAATTTACTGTCTATTAAAAAAGCAAAATCAACGATAAAAAGTTCACGTCCTAATATACGCGCAATATTTTTAACAGTTTCGGTTTTCCCAGTTCCTGGTGCTCCTTGAAATAAGAATTTATTTACACCAATCTCGTGCTTAACTGCGTTTATAATGCCAATTACGTCTGACTTTATTTCTTCTGGTAGTGGCAACGGTTCTCCGTTGACATCAATTTTTCTGACAAACATTAAATCATTCTCGTTGATTTGCGGAACAAATGTATTTGCGTTTGAAAGCAAAGCCATTATGTATTCAGATAATTGATAATCACCACTTTTATCAAACTCATTCGCAATTTGGTATGCTTCGTTTCTAAAAGCAGTGTCGTTGCTTTCAGCGTAATATTTAATTAAGTTGATGATATTTCCTTTTTTCATTTTGCACCTTCTTGTTTTATAAATACAGTTTACCACATTAGGGACAAAACTTCAAGTTTTGGGACAGTATTTAATTATTAAAGAGTTATGCAATGCTGATTAAAAAGTCTTATGCTGCAATTATTCGTTATTAAATAGAAGAGTAAATCAGATGCAAATGTTGGTAATAAATTTAATTAGGTTGGTAATAAAGTTGGTAATAAACAATAGTTAAAACTCCTAATTTTAAGTAATAAACTTGCAATAATATAGCCTTACTAGGCTATATTACAAAACTAATTATTTATTATCTAAATAAATATCACTCTTGACGAAAGTACAAAATAAAAGAAAATAGGTTGGTAATAAACTCAACTGTAGGTTGGTAATAAAGTTGGTAATAAAATGAAGCAATTAAGAAACAAAAATAGCTTGTATTTTCTTATTTGCTTTAAGACAGCAAAAGATCTAATATCTACTATTGATGTGAGAATTTAACTAACTCGTGTGTGAAAACATCTAACAGATGATAAATATTTTTTTCAAATAACCTTTCATTTGATATCCTTGCTGTTCAAATAAATCACAATGAGAAATGAAAAAACAAATTTTTGTCTTATTGTATAAGACAGTTTTATTTAAAATCACTTAATTGTCCGATACTAGAAGACACTTTACATATTTTAAGTCTAACTCTGATTAAAAAAACATATAATAAACTTTTAAATTTGCTTCTAAAAATGGGGCCATTAACCGCTAAATAACAGTGTTTATAGTTTTTAGTTTTGTTATGTAATATAAATATCTTTGTAAGTAAAATTGCAATCTTTTCCATTTATAAAGAAATGTAGTTTTAAGTAATTTAAAGTCTATATGTTAAATATATACTAGATAAATAGGTGAAAAAAAGATGCGAAAACTTGGAATGGAACTAGAAAGAGAAATCAATACAGCAAACGAATACTACCGCGACAATCAAATCGCTTTGATTTACAAAAAACCCACTCCTGTGCAAATAGTTAGAGTAAACTATCCTAAAAGGTCTCGGGCAAAAATTGTCGAGGCTTACTACAAAACCCCTTCAACAACCGATTATAACGGAATTTATAAAGGACACTACATAGACTTTGAAGCAAAAGAAACAAACTCTAAAACTTCATTTCCACTTGCCAATATTCAGCCACATCAAATCAAACATCTTAAACAAGTTTTTGCACACAAGGGCACAGCCTTTATTATTTTTAAGTGGGTCTATTATCAAAAAACCTATGTTATGGATTTAAAGTATATCTTGCCTTGGTATACAAGTGGAAGAAAATCTATTCCTTACTCGGCTTTTTTAAAAGATGCCTACCAAATAAAAACAGGGGACATCCCCTGTTTAAATTATTTAAAGTGTGTAGACAAGATGATCGGTGAGCAAGAACTAGATGATTTTTTCTTTACTAATCAGTGGTTTGAAGAAGGCAATTACTAGATAAATAGTAGTCAGAGATGTCAACCATAGATATTTGGCGTTGTAAATTAGTGAAAACACTAGGTTTTGACTAAAAGTTTTTTCACTGCTACCAAAGTAAAGAGCACCAGACAAGGTGTGAAATAAAAAACGCTGCATACATAAAATCAAAACCGTAAAAAACACGATTAAGTAAGATTTAAAAGAAATATCTTGCACACTTTTTTTTAATAGAAACACAGAACCAAGTAGAGAAAAAGGCAGTATGTAGTCAAAAAAAACAGAGCCAATGTGCACAGGTGCGCCATCTGAAAGCATATTAAAGATGCTGTAAGTAAACGAAACTAACAATGAATAGACAGACCCTGTTCTAAAAGCAAATAAGATAAGCGGCAGCATAGATAGTGAAATCTTAAAAGGAGCTGCGGTAAACTTACCCAGTATTGAAAACACAACTGCTAAAGCAACTGCTGCTGAGCCTTCTACTAAAAGACGGGTTAAGGTTAGTTTTTGATTGCTTGTTTCGCTGTTTTGTTTTTGATTAGGTTCATTGCCTTGATTTATTTCTGACAATATTAACGAAGTACCTTTTCAATTAACACAGTGTCGGCAGGTTTGGTTTTAGAAATAGTCATTGAACCAAGTAGAGTATCAACGGCTTCTTTAAGGCCTTTTTCGTTGTGGTAAATTATGGCAATAGTTTCACCTTTTTCAACTTTTGCACCGATTTTTTTAATTAAGTCAATACCAACCGCCATGTCAAGCACGTCTTCTTTTGAAAGTCTACCGGCACCAAGTAAACGAGCAGCGTCGCCAATTTTGATTGTATCAAACTTAGTAATATAACCGCTTTCTGGGCTTTTTAGTTCAAATTTTTTCGCTTTTAGTAATTTAGTTAAATCACTAAACACAGAAATGTCTCCGTGTTGTGCTTTAACAAAATCTAAAAATACTTGTTTAGCACGACCGCTTTCAACAGCAGATTTTAGTTCAGCTCTTGCGTCTGACTCTGTAACACCTTTGGCATTTTGAAGTAAAATTGAGCCAATTGTCATGCAGACCTCCATTAAGTCAGGAGTAATTTTGCCGTTTAAGTTATCATATGCTTCCATAACTTCAAGTAAGTTACCAATTTTGTGGCCAAGTGGCTCGTCCATATTGGTAATTACAGCCGCCATTTTGCGTCCGGCTAAATTACCAATTGAAATCATTTGACTAGCCAATGCTTCTGCGTCTTTTTGGTTTTTCATAAAAGCACCACTACCGCATTTGACGTCAAGGCAAATACATTTAGCGCCAGACGCAAGTTTTTTTGACATAATAGACGCAGCAATTAACGGAATTGAGTCAACAGTTGCGGTAACGTCGCGAAGCGCGTATAGTTTTTTGTCAGCAGGTGCAATATTGGCAGATTGCCCGATTATAGATACACCAATTTTGTTAACTTGGTCAATAAATTCACTTGGTGCAAGTTCTACTTGAAAACCAGGGATAGACTCAAGTTTATCAATGGTTCCACCTGTATGTCCAAGTCCGCGGCCAGACATTTTAGCCAGTTTTACTCCACAAGCGGCTAACATTGGGGCTAATACTAAAGAAACCTTGTCGCCAACTCCACCAGTTGAGTGCTTGTCAACTGTTACTCCGTTAATTTTAGAAAGGTCAAGCATCTCACCTGATTTTGCCATAATTAAGGCTAAAGAAGTCGCTTCTTCTGGTGTCATTCCGTTAAAGTAAATTGCCATAAGTAGTGCAGATATTTGGTAATCTGGCACACGACCGGCTGTGTATTCAGTAATTATATAAGTCAGTTCTTCGTCGGTTAAAATACCGTTGTTGCGTTTTTTTAAAATCAAATCATACATTGTCATGAGACATTTCCTCCTTATGTTGTTTAATCTTTAAGTTTATTTGGTCTTTTAATTTTAAAGCCAGGTCTTCAGTTGGCTCTAAACAATATGAATTATAAGAAATCGGCTCTAAAAAGTAAAGATAGACAGTCTTTCTAATCAAAGGAAAAAACCTGTTTTTCTGAACCATTCCAAATGAAGCCACCGGCATAATTTCAGCCTTTGCCTTATAGGCAAGTTTTAAAGCCGCCGGTTTTGCTTCTTCAATTTCTTCAAATGTGCGGTTTTTAATCCCACCTTCTATATAGGTTAAAAAAGATTGACCGGCTTGTGCTTTTTGAATGCCGATATTCATTTCAACTAAAGTTTTTCTAATATCTGCTCTGTATATTTTGATGCAGTTTAACATTTTAAAAACTTTTCTTAAAATCAGGAATTTGTAAAGTTCAGATTTTGGTGTAAAGGCTAGCGCTAATTTATCGTATATCTCTAAATAGCCAAACGGATCTAGTTCTGATTTGTGGTTAGAAACAAATAAGTAAGTTTTGTTTTTATCAACTAGATGTGTACCTTTAAAAACATACTTTTGTCTAAAAATATATAGGTTTAAAAAATACACAGAGTTAGTAAGTAGAAAACTAAATATTTTTTTATTCGGTCTGTTTGGTAGCAGAAATATCATACTTAAAATTACAATAGCACCTTGCAAATAAATCAAGGCCAGCGCTGAAATAAAATAAAAAGGAATTAGCAA
>CAUUFL010000005.1:0-11175 GCA_963544545.1 uncultured Acholeplasmataceae bacterium | reverse complement strand
GTTAAAACATCAGAACAACCACAAGTAAAAACTACACCCGAAACACACGGTGATATTTTTGCAAGTAACCCTGTTGCTTTTTCGCCCAGTCCTGATAAAATTAGCAAAGATTCAGTTAAAAGTCCTTTCAGTCTAACTGAACAAGACTTTAAAGATCTGCTTGACAACGCCAAAAAGAAGTTTAGAGAAGAGGCAGAAACAAAACTCTATAACTCTGATTTCTTAAAATCTGCAGAAGACCCAGATGTCTCTGCACTTTCTGGCAAGTTTGAAATAGTTTTAGCCAGCCCAAATACCCTTTTGCTTGCAGCAGATGGACTGTCAGCCTGCACTGAAATCTATAAAACAACCAAATATCCTGTCCTTTTAAAAGAAGTTAATAACTTTTTGCCAGAAATCACGAGAGTAATTTTGTTAACTAAACAAGACGCGAAGACTGTGTTAATGCAAATTAGCACTTACCTTAGAAATAACCTTGAGTTTATTCCCAATGACTTTAGTGCTGTTGTTGAAAAATACACAGCATATGATAAAATTTTAAAAGAAGTAAAAACTAAAAAATTTGACGCAAGCGCAGTATTCGGCGAACTTGCAAACAAGGAGCAATAAATATGAATCCACAAATGTTAAAACAAATTCAAAAAATACAAGCAGAAATGATGGAACGTCAACAAAGACTTGAGGAAACTGAGTTTACAGGTGAGTCTACTGGTGTTTCAATTACTTTACTTGGTTCAAAAAAGGTCGTAGACTGCAAAATTAGTGCAGACATTATTCAAGATAAAGAAATGCTTGAAGACGCAATTTGTGTAGCCTTCAATAAAGCCATTGAACAAGTCAACTCAGAACTAGAAGACATTCTTTCTAGCGCTAAAATGCCTAATTTTTTAGGACTTTAGTTATAGTTTGTAAAATAGGTTTGACTATAATATAATATTTAAGTTATATGGAGGCTGACTTGAATCATACAGAAGAAAATTCTTTATCAGAAATTGCATACTCCTTAATCAAGGAACAGGGTTCTGCTGTTTCACTTAACGAACTTATTGACAAAATTTGCGCAATTCGCAATCTAGGCGAAGTTAGTGTAGATTTTAAAAATCAACTTTATTTTGACTTAATTTCATCTGGTCGCTTTGTCTACGTTGGCGACGGACTTTTTGATTTAAAAGACAACAATTTAGAGTATTGGGACAAAGACGGTACTTTTTTTGCCAACGAAAGCAACGATGAAGACATTGAAATTAATGAAGATGAAGACGACATTGAATTTTCTGACTTTAATTTAGATGAGTTTGTGGCATCTGAACCAGATATTGAAGAAGATGAAGACGAGGAAGATGAAAAACCTGCAATGCAAGCAAGTGGCAACCCACTTCCTGAACTTGATGATGAAGAAGACGAAAGCGCTTTAGTTGAAGAAGACATTGAAGATTATCTGGAAACTGAAAGCGACGAAGACGACGATAAATATGTTGACCCAGATTTGGACTTAGATGAATCAGATCAAGACGAAGATGAGTACAACAAATACATGGACGATTACGAAAATCTATACGAATAGGGAGGCAATTTTTGCATCCCTATTTTTTTTATTTAATCGAAACAAAAAGGAGTTTTTCAAAATATGAGTAATTTTATCTTTATTACAGGTGGAGTAATTTCTGGAATTGGCAAAGGTGTAACCGCGGCTTCAATCGCTAGACTACTTAAAAGCACTGGAGTTTCGGTGTTTATGATCAAAATGGATCCCTACATCAATACTTTTCCAGGTATGATTGACCCACTTCAACACGGAGAGGTATTTGTGGCCGCAGACGGAACTGAGGCAGACTTAGACTTAGGACACTACGAACGCTTCACCGGTGTTAACTTAACTTGCCACTCTAGTATCACCATGGGCAAAATTTATAGAGAAATCTTGGAAAACGAAATGGCCGGTAAATACAGTGGCAAAACCATTCAAGTAATTCCGCATGTTGTTGACACCATTAAAAACAGACTAAAGAAGGCTGCTGAGCAAAGCCAGGCAGATGTCATAATTTGCGAAATAGGCGGAACAGTTGGAGATATGGAATCAGAGGCTTACCTGGAGGCAATTCGTCAACTTAGGTTTGATTTAGGCTACCGTCGCACCTACTACATCCACACAGCATTAGTTCCTTATCTTGAGGTTTCACAAGAACTCAAGACCAAACCAACTCAACACAGTGTCAAGACTTTGCGTAGTTTCGGAATTGACCCGAACGCACTTATTTTAAGGTCAAAAAGAATGCTGGACACCGAAACCGTTCTAAAAATTTCTTTCTTTACCGACGTTAAACCAGAGACAGTCTTAGCTTGTCCTGACTTAGATGTTGTCTACAAGGTAGTGCCACTTTTGGCCGAAGGTAAACTACATGAAAACATCTTAAAGCATTTTGAACTAAAAGCAAAACCGCTTAACTTAAAAACTTGGAACTCACTAATTTCAAAAGTAGAGACAGCAAATACCATTTTAAATGTTGGGGTAGTAGGGACTACTGATTTTAAAGAGGCCTATCTTTCGCTAACCGAGGCGATTAAACACTCTGGCTACACATACTCAGTTAAACCAAACTTTATTTGGTATAACTCAAATATCAATAACTCTGAATTTCTCAAAAACATAGACCTGGCAGTAGTTTCTGGCCAAGACAATCAAGAGTTTACTTTAAAACAAAGCGAGTTAATTCACGCACTTAGCGAAAAACAAATCCCAACCATGCTGATAAACTTAGGTTTTTGGCAAATGCTAGAAAATTCTGCCAAAACCACTGAAGTTGAAACGACTAAACTGGTAGGTGGCCGTGAAATTAAAATAAATAAAGTAAACCCAGTAAGCAAGTATTTCAAAGAAAGCAAAATTACTGAACGTTTCCGTTCGTTTAAAGTGCCAACTAAAGCAGTTTCTCATCTTAACTTAGTCCCACTTGCTACTTTAGATGAAGTGACTGTAGCCTTTACAAATCCAAGTCACCCTTTCTTTGTATCTACTCTTTTTCACCCCGAGTTTAGTTCAAACCCGCTTTTTTCCCATCCTTTGTTTGATGCTATAATAAAAGTAGCGCTTGAGCAAAAAAAGCACCAAAAATAAATAAATTTTAAAAAAAGGAAAAACTGCCCATGTTTGAAGAAATTAAAAGCATTATTAAAACAAATCTAAATATTGAAGACGAAAAAATCGTGCCAACCGCTAGACTAAAAGAAGACTTAGCAATTGATTCAATTGACGCTGTTGAAATAGTTTTGGCGTTTGAAGAAAAACATGATATTAGAGTTGACGAAACTAAACTAAGAGAAATTAAAACCATTGGCGACTTAGTTGGCTATTTTGAGACACTTAAAGCCGAGTCTGCAAAATAACCATAAAACCACTTACATCTGTCTTAATCTAATATTTTTCAGGACTATACTTTACTATGCAAAATAACTTTTTAGAATACGAAAAAAAATGGCAAAAAATTTGGGAACAAGAACAAACTTTTGAAACTAAAGAAAGCGCAGTCAAACCCAAATACTTTATCTTAGACATGTTTCCTTATCCAACTGCATTAGGTCTCCACGTTGGACACGTTGAGGGCTATGTTGCTACCGATATTTTGGCCAGATACAAAAGAGCCAAAGGTTTTTCTGTACTGCAAACTATGGGGTTTGATGCTTTTGGTCTACCGACTGAACAGTTTGCAATTCAAAACAATGTGCAACCTGAAGAAATTACTAAAATTAGTATCAATAACTTTAAAGCCCAACTAAACCGTCTTGGCAAAGCTATTGACTGGCAAAAAAGTATTTCTACCCATGACCCTGAGTTTTACCGCTGGACTCAGTGGATTTTTAAGAAACTATATGAACACGACCTTGCTGAACTTAAAGACATTGAAGTGAATTTTTGTCCAGAACTCGGCACAGTTTTGGCAAACGACGAAATAGCTGTCAAAAACGGGCTGATGGTCTCAGAACGCGGTAACTTTCCTGTGTATAAAAAAACTCTTAAACAATGGGTTTTAAAAATTACTAAATACGCAGATAGGTTAATTAAAGACCTGGATTTAGTTGATTGGCCAGAAGAAATTAAAGAAGCCCAACGCAACTGGATCGGCAAAAGCGAGGGAACTTTAATTGACTTTGAAGTGCTAGACACTAACGAAAAAATCACTTGTTTTACCACCAGAATTGACACAATTTATGGGCTTTCTTATTTGGTGCTGGCGCCTGAACACCCACTTGCTTTAAAAATCGCAACTAAAGAAGAAAAGCGAGCAGTTGAAAACTACATTAAACTAGCCGCGCAAAAATCAGATCTCGACCGCGAAACTCAACACGAAAAAACAGGAGTTTTCACTGGTGCTTACGCAAAATGTCCAATTTCTGGGCGCATTATTCCAGTATGGGTCGCAGATTACGTGTTTTTCAAATACGCAACTGGTGCTGTAATGGCCGTGCCTGCACATGACGAGCGCGATTTTGAGTTTGCAAATAAGTTCGGCCTAGATATTTTAAAAATTATAGATGTTACTGAAAACCAACTTCCTTATACCAAAGATGGAGTTCACGTCAACTCACCGCTAATTGACGGACAAAACATAGAACAAGCGAAAAAAACCTTAAACCAACACTTAAAGAAAATCAAGGCAGGTTCAACTACCGTTAACTATCGTCTTCGCGACTGGGTGTTTTCACGCCAACGCTATTGGGGCGAACCTTTTCCGCTTTACTTTGACGAACAAAAAAATGTACACTTAGTTGAAGACAAAGACCTACCTTTGGTTTTACCTAAACTAAACGAAATCAAACCTTCTGGCACTGGTGATGGTCCGCTTGCAAACTGCCCAGAGTGGGTAAGTTTTCAAAAAGACGGGCAAGTCTACAGTTACGACACCAACACCATGCCGCAAGTTGCCGGCAGTTCTTGGTACTACATTGCCTATATTTTAAAAACAGCCGCTGGTGTTGTTCCACTTAACTCAAAGGAAGCAAAAAAACTACTTGACAGCTGGTTGCCTGTAGACTTTTATGTTGGTGGTAAAGAACACACCACTGGTCACCTACTTTACGCGCGTTTTTGGCATAAGTTTTTATACGATTTAGGTCTGGTTTCTCAACCCGAGCCTTTTCAAAAACTCTTTAACCAAGGCATGATTTTGATGAACGGCCAAAAAATGTCTAAATCTAGAGGAAATGTTGTAAATCCCGACGAGATTTTTGAGTCACACGGAGCAGATGCTCTTCGTCTATACGTGATGTTTATGGGGCCTCTTCAAATGGATAAAGACTGGTCTACCACCATGCTAGATGGTGCTAAGCGTTTCCTTGACCGTGTTTGGCGAATGCATGAGTTTATCGCGCCTTCTCATAACGAAGGTCTGGACTTTGTGTTAAACCAAACTATTTTAAAAGTTGAGCAAGGATACGAGACAATTTCTTTTAACACCGCAATTTCGCAAATGATGATTTTTGTCAACGAGGTCTACAAACAACAGGCAATTTCTCAAGATCAATTTAGAATTTTCTTAATGTTATTAAATCCAATTTGTCCGCACATCACCGAAGAGATGAACTTACAATTTTTAAATTCAAACGCTCAACTGGTTAACGAAGACTTTCCAGAAGTAGACCACTCTAAACTTGAAAACTCAACATTTGAACTAATTTTTCAAGTCAACGGCAAAATACGCGGCAAAGAAGTCGTTGCTAAAACTATTACAGAAGTTGAAGCAAAGCAAAAAGCATTGGCCGCAGACGGAGTACAAAGAGCGATAAGTGGTTTAAACGTAATCAAAGTTATTTATATTAAAGAGAGATTAGTAAATATAGTTGCAAAATAACACTAAATAGACTGCAAAAGCAGTCTATTTTTATTTTAATTCCGTTTTACTTTGCGTTTTTTGTATATTTTACCTAAATATTACTTTGCGTTTTTTGTATATCACAAAAAAACAAATATCCGCTTTATAAGGCTATTTTTTAATAAAATAACTAAAATACTTTGCGTTTTTTGTATATTTTATCTATATATTACTTTGCGTTTTTTGTATATGTATTTTGCCTTTTAGTGTAAATGCCTTATAATATATGCGAAAGGTGGAAAAAGATGATTTTTAAAAGAAAAATACACGATAAATTGCTTAAATGGAAAAACGAAAGCCAAGGTAAAACGGCACTACTAATAGAAGGCGCTCGCAGAATTGGTAAATCAACTGCTGTAGTTGAATTTGCCAAGGTCAACTACAAGAGTTATATTTTAATAGACTTTGCTAATGAAGACGAGCAAATCAAAAACCTATTTTTTAACAATTTAAACGATTTAGACAGTTTTTTTATGTATCTTTCTTTGCATAAAAAAACTAAACTATATGAAAGAAACACACTAATAATTTTTGATGAAGTTCAAAAATTCCCGAAAGCCCGAGAAGCCATTAAATATTTAGTTAAAGATGGCAGATATGACTACATAGAAACGGGTTCTTCAATTTCTATTAAAGAAAATGTCAAAGGCATCTTACTGCCTTCAGAAGAACGAAAAATTAGTATGCACCCTATGGACTTTGAAGAGTTTACCTGGGCAATTGGAAACGACCAAATAGTTCCTTTTATTAAAAACGCATTTACTCAAATGAAGCCAATTGACAAACATATACACGACCTTTTAATGGAAACTTTTAGACTTTATTTGGTTTTGGGTGGAATGCCAAAAGTCATCTCTACTTTTTTAAAAGAAAATAAGCAGTTTAAAAGTTGTTTAGATGATAAAACTGATATTTTGGAAACTTACCGTGGCGACATTTTTAAAATAGAGCGAACTTATAGAGAAAAAGTGTTAAATGTTTTTGACCAAATTCCTAGTTTTTTGGCGCAATACGAAAAACGGATTAAATTTACTCAGCAAGGCAGCGCTGCTAGAAGCAAGAACTACGAAGATGCTTTTGCCTGGCTGAAAGACTCAAAAATTTGCAACATCTGTCCAGCGGTAACAGATCCTAATATCGGCCTTGCTTTATCTGAGTCAAGTAGTTACTTAAAATGCTATATGGGAGACACAGGTCTGCTTCTGGCCAAAACTTTTTCAGATAAAGAAAGTGAAAAAACTCAAATTTACCTTGATTTACTAAACGGCAAACTATCTATTAACAAAGGCATGTTTTTTGAAAATATAGTCGCCCAGATTTTAACTGCAAACGGACACAAACTTTATTTTTATAGTCATTATTCAAAAGAAAAAAAGAGAAACGACATTGAAGTTGATTTTATAATCACAAGTAATGAACCTTTTGGCAAAATCACCGCAATTGAAGTCAAATCAGCGAAAAACTATAAAACCACATCACTAAATAAGTTTAAAGAAAAGTTTTTGTCAAGAGTTGGCAAGTGTTATATTATTCATCCCAAAAACTTGCATGTTCGTGAAGATGGAGTAATTTGTATACCTGCTTATATGGCGATCTGTCTTTAAGATTAGTTTTGCTAAAATAACCCAATTTAACACAAAACTCAGCATCACCTTATGAAAAAATGAAACAAGGCATCTTGTTTCATTTGAAAGTGCTTATGGTGGAGGTAAGGAGATTTGAACTCCTGTCTTTAAAGGTCTAACCTTAACCGTCTACATGCTTAGTTTATTTAGATATTTAGTTAAAATCCAGTAAAACAAACAAACTAGAAATTAACTTTGAGTTTAAGTAATATCTAGTTGAAACTCAAAAATAACTTAGATATTCTGCATATATAAGGAAAACAATTTTTAAAAAAACTGCAGAAGTTCTTTAAAAATGCTATACGCGATTTAAATTAAGCGTATAAAAGAGTTTGTTGTGCTCTTGGCACGAATAATGGTTTTGCGTTTATAAAACCTCGCGTTTTCACGTGCGCAACCACGGCATGCAAGTTAATTTCAAACACGTTAAATCGAATCCGAAATACCCCCGTCAAATTTAGTTTACCCACAATTTATTTTTTTTTCAACTTGTTTAAGTTTTCAAATGTTTTTATTTGAAAAAAAAACGGCAATAAGGTAAACTTAAATATGTTGGTTTGCGCCAATATTTTTTTAAAAAAGTTATTAAAACACGGAGAACCGTGTAAAAAAGGAGGAAATATGCCAACTATCCAACAATTAGTTGTCAAAGGTAGACAAAGAAAAAACTCTAAAACTAAAGCACCAGCCCTAGGCTATGGCTTTAATGCATTAGAGAAACAAAATTCTTACTATGCATCTCCACAAAAACGTGGAGTTTGTGTCAAAGTTAGTACAATGACACCCAAAAAACCCAACTCAGCACTTCGTAAATACGCTCGTGTTCGTTTAAGCAATGGAACCGAAGTTACTGCGTATATTCCAGGAGTTGGACACACTCTGCAAGACCACAGTGTGGTTTTAATCAGAGGTGGACGTGTAAAAGACTTACCAGGTGTGCGCTACCACATTATTCGTGGTACTCTAGATACAGCCGGTGTTCAAAACCGCCAACAAGCTAGATCTAAATACGGCGCTAAACGTCCAAAAAAATAGAGAAAGGAGAAATTGAATAATGCCAAGAAAAGGTTATATTCCTAAAAGAGATGTTCTTCCTGATCCAATTTACAACTCAAAATTAGTTACAAAAGCCATCAACACTATCATGCTTGACGGAAAAAGAGGAACTGCTCAATCTATTTTATACAATGCATTTAAACGTATTGAAAAAGAAACTGGCCAAGACGGACTTGTAGTTTTTAAAGAAGCGCTTAACAATGTAATGCCTGTCCTTGAAACTCGTTCTCGTCGTATTGGCGGTCAAAACTACCAAGTTCCAGTGGAAGTTAAACCAGATAGACGCCAAGCACTTGGTCTTCGTTGGTTAATTACTTACTCTCGTTTAAGAAAAGAAAAAACTATGGAAGAACGTTTTGCCAAAGAAATCCTAGACGCTCGCCAAGGTTTTGGTCAATCTGTTAAGAAAAAAGACGATACTCACAAAATGGCAGAGGCTAACAAAGCGTTTGCTCACTATAGATGGTAGTTTAAGATGCCTAGAAAAACTTCTTTAAAAGAAACTAGAAACATCGGTATCATGGCACACATTGATGCCGGAAAAACTACAACCACTGAGCGTATTCTTTACCACACACACCGTATCCACAAACTAGGCGAAACTCACGAGGGCGCCTCTCAAATGGACTGGATGGAGCAAGAAAAGGAACGCGGTATTACAATTACTTCAGCCGCTACTACTGCCTACTGGCGCGAACATCGTTTAAACATCATAGACACCCCAGGCCACGTGGACTTTACCGTTGAAGTTTCGCGATCTCTTCGTGTACTTGACGGCGCGGTTACTGTACTGGACGCTCAATCTGGTGTGGAGCCGCAGACCGAAACTGTTTGGCGACAAGCTACAGACTACCTAGTTCCACGTATTGTTTTTGTCAACAAAATGGACAAGGTTGGTGCGAACTTTGAAAACGCAATTGCAACAATCCACGATCGTCTAGGCGCAAATGCCGAAGCCGTTCAATGGCCAATTGGTGCAGAAACCGAGTTTAAAGGAATTATTGACTTAATTACTCGCAAAGCCTACATCTACGACGAAGGTATGGATGAAGTTACTAAGGAAATTGAAATTCCTGCCGAGTACAAAGAAATTGTTGAAACTAAACGTCAACTACTTATTGAAACCGTTGCTGATTTTGATGAAGAGTTGATGGAAAAATACCTAGAAGGCGAAGAAGTTCCAGTTGAACTTATCAAAAGAGCAATCCGCAAAGGAACACTTGCAGTTAAGTTCTTCCCTGCATTTTGCGGGTCTGCTTTTAAAAACAAAGGTGTTAAGTTAGTGTTAGATGGAGTTATTGATTATCTTCCTTCTCCGATTGACATTGCAGCCGTTAAAGGAATGGACGAAAACGAAAACGAAGTTTTGCGTTCAGCCTCAGACGACGAACCGTTTACTGCGCTGGCTTTTAAAGTCATGACAGACCCTTATTCTGGTCGTCTCACTTTCTTTAGAGTTTATTCAGGTACAGTTAAGGCAGGTTCTTACGTCAAAAATACCACTAAAGGTGAACGTGAACGTTTTGGTCGTTTGCTTTTAATGCATGCCAATGACCGCGAAGAAATTGACGAGGCTTTTGCTGGAGACATTTGCGCCGTAGTTGGTCTTAAAAACACTACAACCGGCGACACTTTGGCAACAGAAAAAGACACACTAATCCTTGAGTCAATGAAGTTTCCAGAACCAGTTATTAACGTCGCAATTGAGCCAAAAACTAAAAACGACCAAGATAAAATGGCAATAGCTCTTCAAAAACTTGCCGAAGAAGACCCAACATTCCGTACTTACACAGACTACGAAACTGGACAAACCATTATCGCTGGTATGGGTGAACTTCACTTAGACGTCATAGTTGACCGTATGCGTCGTGAGTTTAAAGTAGAGGCAAACGTTGCCCAACCTCAAGTTTCATATAGAGAAACTATTACAAAGGCTGCCGACATTGAGGCTAAGTTTATCCGCCAATCTGGTGGACGTGGACAATACGGACACGTAGTTATTAACTTTGAACCAAACCCAGGCAAAGGCTTTGAGTTTGTAGACAAAATCGTGGGTGGTGTGATTCCTAAAGAATATATTCCCGCGGTTATCAAAGGTTTGGAAGAGGCTCTTCCAAACGGAATTATTGCAGGATACCCTATCATGGACGTGAAAGCCACTTTGCACTACGGTTCTTACCACGAAGTGGACTCATCTGAAATGGCATTCAAAGCAGCCGCAACAATCGCAGTTCGCGAACTTGCCGAAAAAGGTGGAGCAACTATCCTTGAGCCAATTATGGCAGTTGACGTTGTAACTCCTGCTGAGTACGTAGGAAACATTGTTGGTGACTTAACTTCTCGCCGTGGTAAAATTGACAGTCAAGAAAACCGCGGAAACGCAATTTGCGTGAAGTGCTTCGTGCCACTTGCTCAAATGTTTGGCTACGCAACTGCACTTCGTTCAAACTCACAAGGTCGTGCAAACTTTATTATGCAATTTGACCACTACGAACAAACCCCTAAATCTATTACTGAAGAAATCGTTAAAAAACGACAAACTAAATAATTTTGCTAAGGAGGATATTATTTTATGGCAAAACAAAAATTCGATCGTTCAAAACCACACGTTAACATTGGTACAATCG
>CAUUFL010000004.1:0-12033 GCA_963544545.1 uncultured Acholeplasmataceae bacterium | reverse complement strand
ACGTTACAGGTATAATTTCCCTTGCTGAAGGCGTGGAACTTGTAATGCCTGGTGATAACACCACAATTACAGTTGAACTAATTCACCCAATCGCACTTGAACAAGGAACTAAGTTCTCAATCCGTGAAGGTGGACACACAGTTGGTGCTGGTTCTGTAACTAAAATTATTGCTTAGTTAATTTAAAGCAAATAAAATGGCTTGATTTAATCAAGCCATTTTTTATAACTAAATCGCCAGTTTAAACATAAACATAAGAACTGTATTTTTGCTTAGTTAAGCCTTTTTACTAAGAATTCAAAAAGGTCAAACTGTGTATCAGTTTGACCTTTTTTAGTTATATTTTTAAGTTTATAAAAGTTGTTTTGCAACAGCGACCATTTGAATAAACTTAGCAGAGTCAAGTGAAGCGCCACCGATTAGCGCGCCGTCTATGTCTGTAGTTTCAAGTATTTCTTTGATGTTTTCTGGTTTAACAGAACCACCGTAAAGAATTCTGATCTCAGTAGCCACTTCTTTGCCGTAGAGTTTTTCAATGACTTCGCGAATTCCTTTAATTGTGTGGTTTGCAACTTCAGGGGTAGCAGTTTCTCCAGTTCCGATTGCCCAAATAGGCTCATACGCAATAACTACCCTTTTAGCGTCTTTTGCACTAACTTCTAAAAATGCTGATTTAATTTGATTTGCTAAGAAATCATAAACTTCGTTTTTTTGCCTTACTAAAAGGTTTTCACCAACACAAACCACTGGAGTTAAATTGCAAGTTAAAACTTTTTTTAACTTTAAGTTAACGTCTTGATCGGTTTCATTAAAATATTGTCTGCGTTCACTGTGGCCAATTAAAACATACTCAAAGCCAAGCGGTTCAACCATTTTTAAAGAAAGTTCACCAGTATATGCGCCTTCATCTAAATGATGAATATTTTGCACACCAATCCTTAAATTACCTTGTCTTTTAACTAAACAGCGAGCATATAGACTTGGAGCAAATACTACAGTTTCAACTTCAGTTCTTTCAGGCATTTTATCTGCAACTTGATAAATAAACTCAAGCGCCTCTGCTCTGGTTTTATACATTTTCCAGTTGCCAGCAATTATTTTTCTTCGCATATAAAAAAGTCCTTTTTTATCTTGGGGTTTTAACAAGTAAAACCTTACATGGTCTTGAGTATTTATTTCTCAAGTAGTTTTCTTTAATGTTAGGGAAGTAAAAAGTTTCAAAACGTTCAACCAAAGTAACTTCTTCATTTTGAAAAATTTCAACTCTGCCTTCCAAGACATATCCGAAAGTTTCGCCAACTTGTGGCTTTTGAATTTCGGTTTGCCCGTTTGGCTGAATTTCAATAATTTCAACTTTGAAACTAGAGTTAGTAGGCAGCAGTGGGAACTTAGCGTAAAGTAAATTCTCATCAACTTCTTCGCTTTCTGCAAGTTTAGCGGTTGAAAAAACTTCAACTAAACTTTCTTCTTTAGTTTGTTCAGTAGTTCCAAAAAAATCTTGAAAGTTTGTGCCTAGTCTTTCTAAAATTTTTTCTAAAGATTCAAGTGATGGAGATGTACGGTTATTTTCAATTTGTGAAATATAACCTTTAGTAACCCCAATGTCATTTGCTAGTTCCTTGGTAGTTAAATTAGCCTTGACTCTCAAATAATGAATTTTTTGTCCTAAATTAATCACGATTTTACTTATCTAAAATACATTCAATTCCAGGTAGAGTTTTGCCTTCAAAAAATTCAAGTGAAGCTCCACCACCAGTTGAAACGTGTGTAAATTTTTCAATCATGTTTGCTTTGGCAATAGCAGCAGCAGAATCACCACCACCAACAACTGTCATCGCACCTTCTCTGCCAGCAATATACTCAGCGATTTTGTAAGTACCATTTGAAAAAACAGGGAGTTCAAAAACACCTAGTGGACCGTTCCAAATCACTGTGTTTGCTTTATCAATATACTGTTTAAATAGTTTAAGAGTTTCAACGCCACAGTCTAAGCCTTCTTCGTCATCAGGAATATCCATAACTGAGCGTAGGTTAACTTCTGTATCATTTGAAAACTCTTTACCTGTGTAAACATCACGGCCAACTATTAGTTTGCCTTGACCACGTTTAAGTAAATCCAGTGCTAAATCTGTTTTGTCAGGTTCACAAATGCTTTTGCCAATTTTTCCGCCTTGAGCCTTCGCGAAAGTATAAACCATACCGCCTGCGACCAATACATAATCGCAAATCTTAAGTAAATTGTTAATAACTTCAATTTTGTCAGAAACTTTGGCACCGCCAATGATTGCCACAAGTGGTCTTTTTGGATTTTGAATTGCAGCAGAAAGATATTTAATTTCTTTTTCCATTAAGAATCCACAAACACAAGGCAGGTGGTTTGCAATACCAACATTAGAAGCCTGAGCGCGGTGGCACACACCAAAAGCATCATTTACAAAAATTTCACCAAGTCCAGCCCAATATTTGCCAAGTTCTGGTGAGTTTTTCGACTCTGCTTTGTTGTCAAGATCTGCAAAACGAGTGTTTTCAAGCACAATAACTTCACCTGATTTTAGTTGGCTAACTGCATCTTCTACAGCCTTACCACGGTAGTCTGCAACAAACTTAACAGGTTTTCCAAGTAATTCAGATAATCTGCGAGCAACTGGTTCTAAAGATTTGCCTTGCATATCTTTTTCTTCTTTAACACGCCCAAGGTGTGAAAGTAAAATTAACTTAGCGCCGTGTTCAAGTAAATAAGAAATTGTTGGAAGTGCCTGAACGATACGGTTATCGTCAGTGATTTCTCCATTTTTAAGTGGTACGTTGAAATCAACTCTTAAAATTGTTTTTTTGTTTTGAAAATCAACATCTAAAATTGTTTTTTTATTCATTTATTAAAACCTCTCTAAACAAATCAATTATAACATTTAAAGCAGTGTATTTAAATGATTATTTTTAAATTTTGTTTAACTTACAAAGACTAAACGTCAAACCCAACAACTCAATATTTTTATTTAACGATCTTAATACATAAAATATAATTTTCAAAAAACTAATGTTTTTTTATAATATTTATGTGCAATTTGCACATTTTTTTTGAAAATCTAATTTTTTAACTCAATTAAATAAAGTAAAATTAAGACATGTTTTTAAACAATAGAAAACTAAAATTAAAAGCTAAATTAGAAAATGAAAAGGCAGTCTTTTACAAAAGACAGCTTTACTATTGCAGAATGCTTTGTTCTAAAACCTTGAGTGAGTTTAGTGAACTGACTAAATTACCGATTTCGACAATTTCTTGCTATGAGAGAAACAAGTCAACACTTACTCAAAAAAACATTAAAAAAATAGAGACATTCTTTGTCTCTGACAAAATATCTATCTATAACTTTAATTTGTTTGAAGACAAAATAGATGAGTTAATCAATTCTTTAGTTAAAGTCAAAAAAATAGAAAAAAGTTTAGCAGACCCTAAAGATCATGACATTTTAAACAACACTATTTTTAACAGTTTTTATTATTTGAGTAACTTAAACTTGACTGATGCACTTTTGATTTTAAGCAAAGGTGACTACACTAAACCTGACTTTTCACCAAAGTACTACGAGGTTTATCAACTGATTTCTGCGCTGACTATGTTTATCTCTGGAAATGTTAATGATTGTAGAATAGTTCTTGAAAATAGGGTAGCAAGTGCAGAAGATAAAAGAGTTGAAGCGATGTTTATGATTTTAAAAGTTTTGACTAAGTTTTGTGAGAAAAAGCATATCCACTCAAATGAAATTGACGATTTAGAAGTTTATTTTTCAGCACTAAATTCGCCAGTTTTAACTGGGATTTTAGATTCAGTTAGATTGATTAAAAATCTGAAATTTCAAGACAAAACAAATTTTGAAAACAATGTTAAAAACATTTTAAAATGTAAATTTAGCAACAACAAAATATTAGGCGCTTTCTTTGGTTTGTACACACAAATTTATCATAGTGTGTTCGTTCCAGACTTGTTTTTTAAAAGTTATATAAAGTTTGAAAACAGACTAGTAAGGCTATTTTTTGAAACTATCTACTATATTCATGAACGAAAGATTGAGGCAATATCTCACAATATAAATGAATTTCTAAAACACAAAATTCCTGATAACTTCTTAATTTCTAAACTGATGCAATTTGCTCAGAAACTACTTTTATATCAAGACGCACCTGATATTTTTATTAAGTATTTATTGGAATTTTTAGACACGGAAATCAGCGGAGTTTACAAAACTTTTTTTATTTTACTGGCTTGTAATTACTATAAAAATATTAAGGGCGGAAACATAATTTTAAAACTAATTAAACTAAACAATAAACTAACTAAAATCTTACCCCAAGCCGAATATTTCTAAGTTTCTGTTATATAATGTATATAATGAGCGACGGAGAAAATATTTGAAATTATATAATTTTTTAACCAAAAAAATAGATAATTTTCATCCAGAAGCAGGCAAAAAAATCGGCATTTATGTATGCGGCCCAACAGTTTACTCATACATTCATGTTGGAAATGCTCGCCCTGCTATTTTTTTTGATGCAGTTGTTCGTTATTTAAGATATCGTGGACAACAAGTTTTCTATGTTTCTAACATCACCGATATTGACGATAAAATCATTAACAAGGCGATTTTAGAAAATGTTAGTGAACGAGAAATTGCACATAGATACAGCCAAGAGTATTTAAAAAATCTAGCAGATTTGAACTGCGAGTTTCCAGACACCATTCCTTACGCCACTAAATACATTGACCACATAATTGAATTTATTCAATCCTTA
Source organism: uncultured Acholeplasmataceae bacterium (assembly GCA_963544545.1). Taxonomy (GTDB): domain Bacteria; phylum Bacillota_I; class Bacilli_A; order Acholeplasmatales; family Acholeplasmataceae; genus CALISC01. The sequence goes on along the minus strand of CAUUFL010000004.1, from coordinate 7,243 downwards.
ATTTACAAAAATCTAGCCTACGAAAAAAATGGAAATGTTTATTTCAGAGTTAACTCAATTAAAACTTACGGTGCGATTTCTCATCAAAATACCGGAGACTTAGAAGTGGGTGCCAGGATTTCTGTAAACCAAGATAAAGAGGACCCGCTTGATTTCTTACTTTGGAAAAAAACAAAAGATGGTATTAAATTCAAATCACCTTTTAGTGAAGGCAGACCAGGCTGGCATACAGAGTGTGCTGTGATAAACAAAGAGTTATTTCAAGATACTCTTTTAATTCACGGCGGTGGCTCTGACTTAAAGTTTCCACACCACGAAAATGAGCGTGCTCAGTTTCTTGGCGAAACTGGACGTGAACTAAGCAAATACTATATGCATGTCGGCAGAGTTAATGTTGACAATCAAAAAATGTCTAAGTCTCTTGGAAATGTAATCAATGTAAACGAAATCATAGAAAATAGCCAAACAAACGGATTTAGACTTCTAATACTTTCCCATAACTACGAAAGTCCTATCAACTTTTCAAGAGAACTACTTCAAGAAAACCAAGCAGTATTTACTAAACTAGAGCGTAAATTAAGAATACTTACTTTTAATCACCATGTTGCTGGTTTTGAGTTTAAAGAATTTGACAAAGAAGTCTTAGATAACTTCGTAAAATGTATGGAAGATGGCTTTTTAACGCCACTTGCTTTAAGTGATTTACAACAAGTTGTAAAAAAACTAAGTATCACCGATACTAGTTCAACTAACGCTGCAGTAATTCACTCTGTTTACAAAGTTTTAGAAATTTTAGGTTTTAAATTCAAACTACCCGAGTTTACAGACTCAGAGTTTGAATTATATAAAACCTGGCAGCAAGCCCGTTTAGACAGAGACTTTAAAAAAGCAGATGAACTTAGAGTGAGTCTAACTGAAAAAGAACTGATTTAACTAACTGAGAGGACACTATGGAAAAAAACAAAAAAGTTGAAAATACACAAGTAGAAACTGAGATTAAAAAAGAACCAACACTTGATTTAAAAGAAAGTGCTGCTAAAGAAATTACAGAAAGTGAAAAAGTTGTTTTAGACAACAAATCAAAAAATTCAAGTAAAGCAAAACAAGGTAAAAAAGGCTTAATTAAAAAAACTGTAACTATCGTTGAAGAAAGTGCTGAACTACACGAAATTCCAGATGAACTAAAACAACGCTACGCAGAAATTAAACCAAAAGAAAAGAAAGCAAAAAAACCTCGTAAAAAAGAAATTAAAGTTATTCGCTATAACCCAAATGTTGAAACTGGTTTAACTGACCAAGAAGCGGAAAACAGGCGAATTCTTGGCATGGCCAACAATTCTAAAACTAAAACTTCAAAAAGTTATTTTGCAATTTTCTTTACCAACATCTTTACGCTATTTAACCTAATCATGTATCCACTTGCGGTTTGGCTAATTACAGTTGGCGCAAAACCACAAAACTTGGTATTCTTAGTCGTTACTACCATAAACATAATAATCGGAATTGTTCAAGAAATTAAAGCAAAATTAACTATTGAAAAATTAACCATCTTGCAACAACCCACAATTACTGTTTTAAGAGAAGGTAGTCAAAAAGAAATTAAATCAAAAGAAATTGTTTTAGACGATTTAATTATTTTAAAACCAGGTAGACAAATTCCGTGTGACTGTGTGCTCGTTTCAGACAGTGGTCTTGAAGTTAACGAAGCGCTCTTAACTGGTGAGTCTGATGCTATCGTTAAAGACAAAAAAGCAGCACTTTATGCCGGAAGTTTCGTAGTTTCTGGAACTGGTGTTGCACAAGTTGTGGCAGTTGGTAAAAACGTATACATTGAAAAACTAACTAGCCAAGTTAGAAAAGTTAAGAAAAACAAATCTGAACTTCTTAAATCACTTAAACTCTTAATTACTATCTTAACTGTCTTAATTATTCCAATCGGCTTTACTTTATTTTACTTTTCTACAAACCATTTAGATTTTAGCAATTCAGCAGTTTATAAAAATGCTGTTGAAAAAACAGCAGGCGCGATGGTCGGAATGGTTCCAACTGGTCTGTTCTTACTAACTTCTGTTGCCTTGTCAGTTGGCGTTCTTCGTCTTGCTAAACACAACACTTTGGTACATAACTTATATTGTATTGAAACCTTGGCTCGCATTAACGTACTTTGTTTAGATAAAACCGGAACTATTACCGATGGCTCAATGTCCGTAAAAATGTCAATGGACTTCAATCAAACCGAGTCTATGTATTCAAATGAGCAACTACTCCAGGCTTTTTTAAATATTGACAACTCAGATAACCCCACAAACTCCGCCCTAATTGAACGTTTCGGCAATAACTTTGCTTTAAAACACAACGCATACATTCCTTTTTCAAGTAGTCGTAAATACTCAGCTATTGAGTTTGAACAGGTTGGTTCTTTTTATTTAGGTGCGCCTGAATACATCATCAAATCTAAGTTTAAACAAATTAACGACAACGTAGAAAGATATATCCTTGAAGGTTTTCGTGTGCTGGTGTTTGGCTACACTAAAGCGCCGCTTGGTGACAAAATCCCACAAGACGTGACCCCACTTTCTTTAATCGTAATTGAAGATACAATTAGAACTGACGCACTTGACACCATTAAGTTTTTTAAAACTATGGGTGTCGACATTAAAGTAATTTCTGGTGACAACCCTCTAACAGTTTCAAGAATTGCTGAGCGTGTTGAGATTGAAAACTACAACAAATACATCTCACTAGAAAACGTCAAAGACGAAGAAATTGAAAATATTTGTACAGAATACACGATTTTTGGCCGAGTTAATCCAACTCAAAAACGACTGCTTGTCCAAGCCCTTAAGAAAAAAGGCAAAACTGTAGCAATGACCGGAGATGGTGTCAACGACATCTTAGCACTGCGCGAAGCCGACACTTCAATTGCTATGGCCGAGGGTTCTGAAGCCGCGAGAAACGTCGCTGAGGTCGTTTTGATGGACTCAAACTTCTCGTCAATGCCAAAAATTGTTGCAGAAGGCCGTAGAGTTATTAACAACATTGAAAAAGTGACAACCTTATTTATTACCAAAACAATTTTTTCAGTGGTGCTTTCTTTAATTGCAATTTACTTAGCGGCTGTTAAAAGAGGAGCGTATCCACTTGAACCAATTCAACTAGTTCCAATTGAAAGTTTAGCAATAGGTATTCCTTCGTTTTTCTTGGCACTTGAATACAACAACAGCGAAATTAAAAAAGACAACTTCTTATGGAGTATCATTAAAAAATCTATGCCAAGTGCTTTGACGATAATTCTAGAATGTGTATTGATTTATAGTTTAAGTAAAACTCTAAACTTAACCGCGCAAGGCCACGAAAGAGTCATTCCAACCCTAATTGTTTACAGTGCAACTACAATTTGTTTAATTACTCTGCATAAAATCTGTCTGCCAATGAACTTCAAACGCGGAATGCTGGTGACTACAATGATTTCTATTTTCATAGTGCTTGTCACATTTATGTCTGAATTCTTTGCAATCGCTCCAATCTTTAAAGTTGGCTACTACACAGGAAACGCATTAAATGTCCAAGAGTTGCTATTACTAGTTATACTTCTGCAGGCAGGTTGGCCACTAATGTACCTATTTACCAACATTGTTGCCTGGACTAAAAAAGGAATCCACAACGCAATTGTGTTCTTTAGGGATTCCAATAACTTACCAGAAGACAGTAAAAAATGATTTACTTTGGGAAAAATGTTGTTAAAGAAATGATTTTAAATCATTTCCCAATCTTCAACGTTTATTTAGATGAAAAGTTTACGGACCAAAAATTTTTAGAGTTTTTGAACCAAAATAACTCAAAAATTGAAAGAGTTACAAAAGAACGCTTATTTAAATTAACTAACACCAAAGACCACCAAGGAATTGCTGTCAATGCTAGCGACTTTAAATATTTTGAGTTAACAGAACTACTTAAAAAAGACATTAAAAAAATAATTATCTTAGATTCAATTCAAGATCCGCATAACCTCGGTGCTTTACTTAGAAGCGCCGAGGCTTTCGGGATTGACGCAGTCATAATTTCAAGTAGAGAACAAGTTAAAGTAACACCTACCGTCTTAAAAGTATCTGCGGGTGCTGCAATTAAAGTGCAAATTGCAATAGTAAAAAGTATTTCAAAAGCCGTTGAAACTCTAAAAGAAAATAATTTTAAAGTCTTTGCTACTACTTTAAATACAAATAAGTCAGTTGCTTGCTTAAAAGCAGAAGACAAAATTGCAGTAATTCTTGGAAATGAAGGGCTAGGCGTCAGAAAAAATTTAATTTTGCTTTCTGATGATTCTGTGACTATTCCAATGATTGGCAAAATCAATTCACTAAACGTATCTGTTGCTGGTGCGATAGTGATGAACGAAATGACTAGAAAGGATTAAAATGATTAACTATAATGACTATGAACTTATTTATTTAGTTCAGTGTCATTATGACCAAACCAGTTTAAAAATCATTTTTGACAAATACAAAGCCTTTATCTACAAAGTAGCCTTAAGCAAACGCATCTATAGTCTATCTTTAGAGGACCTTGTGCATCTTGGCTTAGTTTCACTTAAAACTGCCATTGAAAGTTACTCAGAACTTTTTAACAAAACTTTTATGCGTTTTTTTGAACTAATTTACTTAAGACGACTTTCAAGAGAACTCAAAAGTGCCTACAAAAAAGCACAGCATATTACCAATATAGACCATGAAATAATTGATAATGTGCTTTTGGTAAGTGACAACATGGAACAGTATTCATACGAAAAAGAAAAATCTGAAGTTGCCGAAATTCAGTTTAAAAATAAAGATTTAGCGCTTGTTTACTCACTTACTTTAAAAGGTCTTAAACCAAGTGAAATCGCCAAACAAACGGGTTTTTTAATTAAAAGGGTTTACAATTTACTGGCAAGAATTCGTCAAGGAATTAAGAATTCAGGCACTAGAGTCTTGAAACAAAAAATCGTGAGGTTATGAAATGAACACACTTAAGATAAAAAATTATTCAGTTTCAATTGAAGATAAAAAAATTCTGAAAAACATTTCTCTAGAAGTTAAAAGCGGGGAAGTGCACGTAATTATGGGACCAAACGGAACTGGAAAATCTACGCTTTTGACTTCCTTGATGGGACATCTTTTGTATACCATTGAAAGCGGGGAAGTATATTTAAATCAACAAAACATACTTGAAATGCCCACAGACGAGCGTAGTCGCTCTGGGCTTTTCTTGGCGTTTCAAACTCCTACCGAAATACCTGGTGTTAAAAATGTAGATATTTTAAGAGAAGTTGTTCTACAAAAAACCCAAAAAGACTTTAAACTATTTGACTTTATCAATGAAGTTGAGAAAGCCACGCAAGAACTTGGACTTAGTAAAGAGTTTGTTTTTAGAGAAGCAAACGTTGGGTTTTCAGGCGGTGAGAAAAAACGCAATGAAATTATTCAATTGAAAGTCTTAAAACCCAAGTTTGCGTTGCTCGACGAAATAGATTCAGGTCTTGATGTAGATGCTCTAGAATGCGTCGGTAAGGCGGTTTTAGAAGAAGTTAAAACTAACAATTTAGGTGTAATTATTGTTACCCACTATGAGCGTATTTTAAAACACATCAAACCTGACTTTGTTCATGTTTTACTTAATGGCAAAATTGTAAAGACAGGTGATGCTACCTTAATTGAAAAAATTAACAAAGAAGGATACGCCTGGTTAAATGCAAAACATAGATAATTTAAAAAAAGTTAAAACTGTTTTCAGCAGTCCTTTTGAGTTTAAGCATCTTGAAATTAAAGATGCTTCTTTTATTGAACTAGAATTTGATGCTATTTTAACCGGGACTGTATTTATTGAATTAAAGAGCACAGGAACTCTAGATTTTATTGTTAATTTAGCAGAAAAAGCAGATATTTTAATTCATTTGTTTTTAGTTTCAGATAACCTTAAAGCAAAAATCAATCTAAATACAGTAGGGATTAAATCAAGACTACAGTTTAATTTGCTAACTGTTACGAACAATGCACAAGCTGTAGATGTTAATTTAACTGCAACTAACCGAGCAAAAAACTCAGAAATCTACACATCTGGTTTAGCTGTTGCAACTCAGCAATCATATGTTAGACTGAATTACATTGGCCAGATTGAAAATAAAATGGCTAAATCAAAACACTTTGAGAAACTAAAAGGTTTCATTAAAGACAACGCAAAAATGGAATTAAATCCCATTCTTGAAATTAAAGAGTTTGATGTAGAAGCAGGACATTCTGCAGCGAGTGGTAACATTAACGCTGACACTTTATTTTACTTAAACTCTAGAGGAATTGATAAAAACACTGCTGAAAGAATTATCTTAAATGGGTTTGTTGAGCCTTTTTTCAATATTATACCAGATGAGAAAATACAAAAAAAATATCTAAATGAATTGGGTGATAAACTATGAAATCAGTAAGAAAATACTTTCCTTTTTTTAAAAATAATCCTGGCTACGCTTATCTTGATACCGCAGCGACTGCACTTAAATTAAATAAACAAATTAAGGCAGAAACTGAATTTTTAAAAAAGAATGGTACTAATGTTTTTAGAGGTGCATACTTGCATGGCTTCGCAGCAACTGAACTTTATCTTGAAAGTAAAAAAACAGTTGCTGAATTTTTAAATTGTTCAGATAAAGAAATCATCTACACAAAAGGCAGTACCAATGGTCTTAATTTAATTGCAAATTCTATTACTAATTTTATTCAAAAAGATGATGAATTTTTAACGTCTACTTTAGAACACAATGCTAATTTTTTACCATTTTTTGAACAAAGCAAAAGAGTCGGTTTTAAAATTAAATACATTGAACTAAACAAAAATAAACAAATCACAGTTGAAAACTTTAAAAAAGCTCTAACTGAAAAAACTAAAGTAGTTTCGCTTACCTATATTTCAAATGTTTTCGGTTATGTCACTCCAATTAAAGAAATTGCAGAGATTTGCAGTGACAAAGGTATTATTTTAATTGTAGACGCTGCACAGGCTGCCTCAAGAATTAAGATAGATATGCAAACACTAAATTGCGATTTTTTGGTGTTTTCAGCCCACAAAACATACGGCCCAAATGGTCTTGGTATACTTGCTGGTAAACTAAATAGCTTAAAAAAACTAAATGCTTTTGAGTATGGTGGGCAAATGGTGGAAAGTATTGATGAAAAAGAAATCATTTACAACCCTGCTCCTACTAATTTAGAAGCAG
>CAUUFL010000003.1:0-12443 GCA_963544545.1 uncultured Acholeplasmataceae bacterium | reverse complement strand
AGACCTTCTCTAAGTAGGTTAATTCCAACCAAAGCATCATATTTACCTGCTCTTAAGTCTTTAATGATTTTTAGGCGCTCTATACTTTTGACTTTAGAGTGCAAATACGCTACTTTCAGGCCGTTTTCTTTAAAATACTTAGTTAAAAGTTCGGCGGTGTGAATAGTTAAACAAGTCACTAAAGTGCGTTCATTTTTTTGGGCTCTTACTTTAATTTCTACAAACAAATCATCAATTTGACCAAGTTTTTCTCTGACTTCAATTTCCGGGTCCACAATATAAGTTGGGCGAATAACTTGTTCAATTACCGGTAAATTGCGAGCCATTTCATATTCACCAGGCGTTGCTGACATGTAAATAACTTTATCTAATTTTGCAGTAAACTCATTAAAATAAAGTGGGCGGTTGTCAAAAGTAGAAGGTAGACGAAAACCGTATTCAACTAAGTTAGCCTTACGCGCTGAGTTGCCAGCAGACATGCCCTTTACTTGCGGCATAGTGATGTGAGATTCATCTACTACCGTAATAAAATCTGAGCCAAAAAACTCAAGTAAAGTAGAAGGTGTGGCATCTGGCTCTTTTAACTGCATATGTCTTTGGTAGTTTTCAATTCCAGTGCAAGTGCCAGTTAAATCTATCATTTCAATATCGTAGTTAGTAATTTGCTGAAGACGTTGGGCTTCAAGTAGTTTGTTTTGGAAGTTAAGTTCGGCTAACCTGTCTTCAAGTTCGGCCTTAATTCTCTCAATAGCCAAGCGTTGTTTGGCTTCATTGACTAAGAAAAAAGTCGCAGGATAAATTGTAATAAACTCAATTCGTTTTTGTGGACGCAAGTTTAGTTTATCTACAAACACCAAGTCAGAAATTAAGTCATCTTCAAACTCCACGCGAATTGCCAGGTCGTGAGTATTTGCAGGATATATATAGACGGTATCTCCTTTTACTTGAAAAGTTCCACGTTTTTTGTCAAAATCGTTTCTGGTGTATTTAATTTTAACTAATCTAGCGGTAAACTCAGCAATACTCATTTTGGCGTTTTTGCGTACAAACAAAGTTTGTGCTTTAAACTCCTCAAAATCACCAATGTCGTAAATTGCTGAAACCGAGGCTACAACTATCGTGTTTTTAGACTCCATTAGCGAAGATATAGTTTTGTTTCTAAGTTGATCAATATCGTCGTTAATCGCAGCGTCTTTGGCAATATAGGTATCAGTTGCTACATTGTAGGCCTCTGGCTGATAGTAGTCGTAGTAAGAGATGTAGTACTCAACATTGTTTTTGGGAAAAATTTGTTTTAGTTCTGAGTAAATTTGGCCAGCTAAAGTTTTATTTGGCTCCAAAATTAATGCTGGTTTATCTAAGTTAGCAATAATATTGGCAATAGTAAAAGTTTTGCCGGTTCCAGTTGCTCCAAGCAAAATTTGTTCTTTAACTCCAGCTTTGAAGTTTTCAGTAATTTCTTTAATTGCGTTAACCTGATCGCCCTTCGGCGAAAGGTTAGAAATTAGTTTATAAATTTTAAGATACCAACCTTAAAATATTAAACAATTGCCCGTGGTCTCTTTTTTCAAGCAGTGCTGTCTCTAAAGTAGTATAAACTGGTTCTGAGTTTTTTAGGCCAACTGCCAGACCACCAGTTGCTTTAACCTTAATTAGTTCAACTGCTTTAACACCAAGTACTGTTGCCAAAAAACGGTCGTATTGAACAGGCGAACCACCACGTTGCACGTATCCAAGAACTGTAGCTCTGGAGTTAAAACCAGTTTCTTTTGAAATTTCTTCAGCAAGTTCGTGTACATTTAGTAGTTTTTCTGAAACTACTACGATTGCGTGTTTGCGGTTTTGGCGTTTATATTCTTTAAACTTAGCCATTAAGTCTGCCTTGTCAAAAGGTTTATCGTGAGTAATTACGTATTCAGCTCCCCCACAAATCGCTGAGTAAATCGCGAGTTCCGAAGAACCTCTGCCCATAGTTTCAATAACTGAGCAGCGATGATGTGAAGAAGATGTGTCTCTTAGTTTATCAATTGCGTCCATAATAGTGTTTAGGGCAGTTGAAAAACCAATAGTAGAGTCAGTTCCACCAAGGTCATTATCAATTGTTGCAGGAATACCAATAGTATTGACACCAAGTTTAGATAAAGCCAAGGCTCCTTGATAAGTTCCGTTCCCGCCAATTGTAATTAAATAATCAACTTCGGCTTGTTTTAAATTGTTTTTTGCAATTTTTTGTACGTTTACTTCCACGAATTCTTTTAAACGGTTAGTTCCCAAAAATGTTCCGCCCATTTGCAAAAACCCACTAACATCAGTTGACTTTAGTTTAACAAAATCGCTTTCAACCAAACCAGCGTAACCGTTTCTAATACCTAGAACTTCAATTCCTGCCTGATCGGCTGTGCGAACAACCGCCCTAATAGCGGCGTTCATTCCTGGTGCGTCGCCACCAGAAGTTAAAATTGCTATTTTCATAAATTGCTCCTAAATAAGGCATAAAATGTCTCTTTTATTTTAACACGAAAGCCGTGCTTTGCCTAAGTTTTGGGCTTTTTTGCTGAGTAAAAACTTAGGTAATTTAGGTAAAAAAGTAAGACAAAATAAGGTAAGTTTTTTGTTTTTAAAATCCTTTGAAACTACCTAGTAAGCCGATTATTGAAGTTTCGAAATCACCTGTTAATTAAAGACTTTTAAACTTATATAGGTGTGTTATAATTGAATGAGAGGTAAAAATATGGCATTAAGAGGATCTGTATTAATTGGACAATCTGGTGGACCTACCAGTGTTATCAATTCTTCACTTCTAGGAATATATGAAGAATGCGCAAAATACGAATTTATTGAAAATATTTACGGAGCGGAAAACGGGATAGTTGGCGCTATAAACGGTTGGCTGATTAACATTCGTGCTCAAGATAAACAACAACTTGAACTTCTTAAAAACACCCCAGCGTCTGCTTTGGGCAGTTGCAGATACAAACTAGACAAAGACTTGCAACACCCAGACTATCAAAAAATCCTTGAGACTTTTGTGAAATACAACATTCGCTACTTTTTCTACATTGGTGGCAACGACTCAATGGACAGTGCCTACAAGATTTCTCAATACTTGCAGGCTAAGAAGTATGAATGCAGGGTAATCGGTATTCCAAAAACTATAGACAACGATTTAGATTTAACTGACCACACCCCAGGTTACGGTTCTGCGGCTAAATACATAGCAACTACGCTAATGGAATTAAAACAAGATGCCAATGTATATAGCACCCCTTCTATCAATATTGTAGAAATTATGGGTAGAAACGCAGGTTGGTTGACAGCCAGCGCTATGCTTGCCAAAAAGGCAGGTTTAGGTCCTGATCTTTTCTATCTTCCTGAACAAACTTTTTCAATTCAAGAGTTTATTGCAGACGTGCAAAGAGTATTAAAAAAACAACCGCATGTTTTTGTGGTAGTTTCAGAAGGTATTAAAGACGCTGAAGGCAATTATATTGCTGAACTCTACAAACAAGCCACTAAAGATGCATTCGCTCACACTCAACTAGGTGGAGTTGCCCAAATTTTGGCAAACGAACTTAAGAAAGTTTGTGATGTTAAATCCAGAGCCATTGAACTGTCTACTATGCAGCGTTCAAGCGCTCACTTGCAAAGTAAAACTGATGTACAAGAGGCTTACAACTCAGGTGTGTTTGGTGCAACTGCGGCTATTATGGGACACACTGATAAAATGATTGCAGTTAAACGCGTACCTGGCCAAATTTACAAACTAGAGTATGGTGTAGTTTCACTTTCTCGCATAAAAAACAGTGAAAAAAGAGTGCCACTTGAGTGGATTAAAAAAGACCACACAGGTTTGACAGATGACTTCATTGAATACGCCGAACCGTTAATTCAGGGTGAAATGAAAACACCTTTTGAAAACGGACTACCTAAATACTTTCAATTCAAAAAATAGATAAATATAACTAATTTTTAAACTAATTTAAATTTTAAAAACGAGGGCGACCTCGTTTTTTTAAAAATGTTTTTCAAACACTTATAATAAACAAAAAAGGAGCGTGAGTAATTTGCGAAAACTAAAATCCTTTAATTTAGTCATTTTAACTTTCCTTACTTTCTTGCTTTTTGGTTTAGTTTTTTTAAAAACTACTGCCAAAGCCCAAGTTAAAGACATCAACTACTACAAAGCAGAGATAAGCAAAAAAACTTACTTAGAAAAACTAAACATCTTAAAAGAAAAAAACTTAATATTTAACTCGACTGAGTCTATAGATAAATACATCCAAACTTCTAAACTAAACCCAGACCAAAAGGCTAAGTCTAAAGAAATTGAAAATAAAATGTTTGAACTTTTAGCAACAGAAGGGTTAACGGATTCTGGTACTTTAGAACTTGACTTAGATGGTATGGAAATTGTAGATATAGATAATAACTTAACAAAAATAGTTTATAGTTTCTTAAATAAACCTGAATACTTTTGGCTAACTGGTTCTATTAATAAGCAAGTTTATACCACAACTCAAAAAGTCAAAACTTTAAGGCTTGAGTCATATTTTCAAAACCAGGTAAGTTTCAAAAAAGCACTAGATGAGTTTTTAGCCTACTCAGAGTACTCAACCTGGCAAGAGGCTTTCCAAGACCAAAATAAAGACGGAATAATTACCAGAGCAGAGATTGCCAAAAACTTACACGACTCAATACTAAAACGTAAACCTTATAACAAGGAAGCCGCAGAAAACCTAGGTTCTACTGAGTTTAGGTATAAAATTGCGCACAGCGCTTTTTCTGTTTTTTCCAAAGAAAACTTACCAGTTTGCGATGGATATGCCAAGGCTTATGCCTATGCTCTAAATAAACTCGGAATTCCGACATTAGTAGCAGGTGGCAATGCCAATGGACCACACGCCTGGAATTACGTTTATCTAAATCAAAATTGGTACTTTACTGACCTTACTTGGGACCAAAATTTAGATGGTGGCGAAATTTTTCAAAAGTACCTTTTGAAAACTCAACCTTCTAGTCACCACAACTACGAAGATAGTTTTGTAAGCGACTCTATTGTTTTTGAACCAAAAAAACCAAAACTTACAGACTTTGACTTTGGTGGGCTAAAGCAAGAAGACGAATCTAGTTTAACCAACGACTCTCTTCCTCAATTTGAACAAGGTGAGTTTACTGAGGGCCTAAACTCAGAGCAAGCAAATCAGTTAATTGAACTGATTTTAAAACATTTAAATATTAGTGGCTATAGACCGCTTTACTTAAACTGGCGTTTAAGTAAAGCAAGTGTTAATAAAAAACAAATTGAAGGTTATGGTGAGTATCTACTGGAAATTGTAGCCGCTTTAGAGACTAAAATAGCCAAAAAAACAATTAAGATTAAAACAACTTACAGCGGCACTACTTTAGTTAAAGTAAATACCCCAAGTGGCCAAACAGAGCTGAGCGCTGACCTTGGATCTAGACTTAACTTCTATCCAAGTAAAACTTATCAAGACAAAACTTTTGTAGGTTTTGACAAAGATATCAGCAAAGTCACCAAAGACTTAAAAGAAGTTCGGGCTAAATACGAAAAAAACCGTGGTTTAATTAACTTTTTAGTTAAAAGCGCAGACGGTTCTCTGCTTTACTCAGGTCAAATGTTAAAAGGCCAAAGTGTATTTGAGGCTATAAAGAACAACTTCTTAAAACCATTTTTCCCGCATCTTTCACTTGGCTCTAAGTTCTCACATTTAGAGTTAAATGGCAAAGATTTTAACGCTCGCACACCTTTGTCTAAAGACACCGAAGTTACAGCAGTGTATAGACACCAAGAGCCCAATATAACCCAAAAAGAAATAACTGCCGGTCAAGTTCTGAAACACAGTGAGTTTGAAAAAACAATTGGTGAAACTAAGTTAACCAACCCAAATGCATTATTTGACTTGCCTGATTTAACTAAATACGGTTGGGAACTTGATTTAATTAACTCAGATATAATCCAAGTGGCAAATAAGTTTAAATTAAAAGACCCTTTTTTAACTAATCCAAAAATTTACTATAAGCCAATTTTGGATAGACTAAAAGAAATAACAATAGACACTACTCAACACACAGCAGCTTTTAAAAAACCAGGCAGGTTTAAGTTTAAATATATTACTAACTTGCCATTTAACTCCAAATATCAGTTATTTGATTTAAATAACTTAAATCAAGACTGCAAACCGGGATACTCACTTATTGAATGGCAAATAAAAGGTCTAGGCGAAGGTTTTGATGTCAGCCAAAGTAAATATACAAGCGATCTTGAACTAATTCCAAAAGTTATTAAGGCTAAAGTAGAACTGCTATACAAAGAAGGCGATAAAACTATTGACTTCAATAAAGAAGGCATCGCTAATGCTGCGCAAATTGCTAAGTTAATTCCGCCTGTAAGCAAAGATACCCTGTTTATAGGGTGGCTCGCTGAAGACAGGCACTTTATCTACACCGGCTACAATGTAGATAAAGACATCAAGGCCTATGCTCAGTTTATTTCAAAAAAAGAACTGATAGCAAAGTTAAATTGGGAAGTTTTTAAAAACGGGAAGTTTATTTTAAATTCAACTGAATTTAAAAACCAAGATTACAGCAAAACTATTAGTTTAATTAAAAAGAGATTTCCAACTGTAGAGATTAAAAAAATCACGCTTAACGGCCAAAAAGTTAATTTAACACTAGGCTCAAATTACTCCATGCACACAGTTGATTGGGAGTTTGATTTTGTCAAAGACCCAATAATCTACTGGGATTTCTTTAAAGACCCACTAACGTTTTTCAAAAAATTCCCAAAACAAGCCGCAATTATCGGAGGCTTGACCTTGGCACTAACTGCTTTTTCTTTAATAATCCTGGTATCGGTAATTAAAGTATTTAAAAGAAGCGTTAAAAATAAAGATTAACTTAGTTTCCAAAGCAGTTTTAAAGACAGCGTAAGTTGTTTTTTAAACTGCTTTATTTTTGACTTAAAATGTCTTTTTTGCTATGATTTTAAAGGTACATTTAATTTCCGAGTTAGCCCTTTTTTAAAAAAGTTAACTTAATTAAAAAAAGGAGATTTAATATTTTTTATGAAAACACTAATGGCAAAACCAAGTAACTTAAAAAAATGGTATTTAGTTGACGCAAGCGGTAAAACTCTTGGTCGCCTCGCTACTTTCGTTGCTTCTATTTTGAAAGGTAAAGGTAAAGTTGACTACACACCAAACGTAGACTGCGGAGACTACGTAGTAATCATTAACTCTGCAAAAATTCAATTAACTGGCAAAAAATGGACAGACAAAATTTATTATCACCACACTGATTATCCAGGTGGACTAAAAGCCATCGCGGCTCGCGATGTACACGCTAAAGACCAAACTAAATTAGTTGAAAAAGCAATTCTTGGAATGCTTCCAAAAACTAGGCTAGGTCGCCAAATTGGTAAAAAACTTTTTGTCTATGCTGACCAAGAACACAGACACAGTGGCCAAAAACCAACTGTTTTGGAGGTTAAATAATTATGCAATTAGTACAATTTAGAGGAACTGGTCGTCGTAAAAACTCAGTTGCAAGAGTTATCTTAACTAAAGGTACAGGTAAGTTTTTAGTAAATGGTCGTGAGTTTAGCAACTATATCGCCTCTGCTGCTGTTCGCCTTGACGTAATGCAACCACTTGCTTTAACTAACTTAGAAAGCCAATACGACGTTTCTGCAAATGTTAACGGTGGTGGAATTTCTGGCCAAGCCGGCGCAATCCGTCTTGGAATTACTAGAGCCCTACTTGAACTAAACCCTGAACTTAGACAAATTCTAAAGCCAGCGGGACTAATTACTAGAGATCCACGCGTTAAAGAACGTAAAAAGTACGGTCTTCGCAAAGCTCGCCGCGCACCTCAATTTTCAAAACGTTAGTTTTGCGTTTAAGTTTTTACAAACCAACTACATACAACACATAAAAAATCCCGATGTTTATCGGGATTTTTTATTAGACATTTTATTTAAGAATTCTCAACCACATGCACTATATAAAAATTTATAAAATTAAGAGTAATAAGTAAGACACAAATTTAACTCAATTTATTGATAGACACCCATTTCACATCGTTAAGGAAACAGGGTACCTATCAATACTTACAATGCTATTTGTAGTAAACTTATAATTGCATATTTTTTACAAATACATTGGATAAACTAACAGTAGTCAGGTAAAGTTGTAGCAATAAAGTCTACTAACCTTAAAAATAAATAAACATTGTTCCACATGAGAAAGCCATGCAGTGGGAAAATCTCTAAAACAGAAATGAAAGATAGTACCTACGACAAGCGGTAAAGAGACTACCTAATGCAAACTACTACACCAAAAACGGCGTAGGTATCGCTGTCGTTCAGCAGGCCACCGCGTCTGATATAGCGCGCGCTTGGGTTAGAGCTAGGATACTGAGTACCGAGCCACCATTGCCATCTGCTGCGCCAGTGGTAATTAGCAATCAAATTATCAGGTTCTGCAAAAGGATTTAAGTCAACACCACGATAATAGCTAGTTTGATGACCACCAAAATTACCTAAAATTGCTTTGGCATAGTCAGTAGAATCTCGTGCTAATTTGTCGTTTTGATTATTAATGCCTAAAGCAGGTTTAACACTGAAATCTCCATCATCATATGTAGGCATATAAGTAGCTACACCGATAATTTTTCCAATTTCTTCAACCATTGCCTTAAAAATAGAATGCTCTGGTTTTCCGTTATCAGCGTAACCATTGTAATATATGTTAAATAGTGAAAAGTCAATAATGTGTTTAGTAAACCAAGTCCTTTTCTTAGGAATTTTTGCAAACTCAACATCTTCAAACTTATAGTAATTACCATTATACATTTCATATCTATTGCCTGAACTGTCTTTGTAGTATTTACGAGTGAAGTTTACTGTGTAGTTAACAGCCTTAGAATTAAATTTAAGTTCACGAACGTCGTCTCTCTCAAATTGTATTCCAGCAGGACTATCAACCTTAGTTTGCGGGTATTTACCAGCTAGTTTTTTAGGTTCTCCTACATAAACCTTGATTATATGATTTTTTGTAACTAATAAATTTTTGATTTCTTCTTTAGTTTTATGACTATTATCTAGTTCTAACTTAACAATACCCAGTTCATCTGCTTCAAACTTACTTTCATCAATTTCGCCATGTTTTTCGCCATGTCTAAATGTTTTATTTGGAATAGTAGACGCGTGACCGTCAACTTGATAAGTCACTGTGTAAGTTTTGCGGTTGATAGTAACGGTTACCTTATTTTGATTTTCATCTGCGCTTACAGTCAAGTTATCCACACTGTATACTGGGTTTTCATACACAGTATTGTCTGGGTTTGCGTAATAAACTGTGTGGTTTGTTCCAATTTTTTCGCTCTTAGTCTCGGTGGTTTCTGTGTAACTACCATCTGCTTTTTGAGTTTTAAGAGTGTAAGTGATATCTCTGTTTTGAAGTTCAGTTTGAGCGTATATTTTAATATTTTCATTGCCTGCTATAAACTTAGACTGAATTTGCCCGTTTTCGCCTAAACTCCAACCTACAAAGTTATATGTGTTTTTTAAGTTAAACTCAGGTAAAGTAATTTTTCTGGTTTTTTTAACAATAATTGTTTCTGCTGTTTTAAAGCTGTCAATGCCCTCAGTTTTTTCAAACTTGACGCTTATTTCTCTTAACTTATAGTATTGACGAACTTCAGTTGTGTTGTCTCCAGTTGTAAGTTGTGAGTTTAATAGATTATTCGGATGCGCCGTGTCTTTTTCATATAAATTAGAGTCTAGTGCTGAGTAATCGTGGTAAGCAGCACCCTCTTCTACTTTTTGGTCTTGTTGAACTTCTTCTATTCTGTCGTATTGACCGTTTAGCGCACTGTCTTCACCAGTTTTTTCAAGATAATGAACTACTTTATAGTTCACTTTATCAATTGTCTCTTCAAAGTAGGCAACTAGGTCAGTATTTTTAGTGATTTTGGTGTTAAAGTCAAAAGGAGTGGCTAAATTGTATGAGTTGCCCGTCTCGTCTTTTAACTGCCAGTGTTTAAAAGTGTAAGTACGACCGTGTTTTGTAATTGTTGGAATAGGCGGCTGAGTAGCACTAGCCTCATACTCAACAGTTTCGGGATTTTGAACAGACGGTGTGCCTTCAAAGTGGTTTTGGTAGTTTACTTCATAAGTTACTGTAAACTTACGACGACGGTAGTTAATAGTAAAGACAGTAGATCCGTCTGCTTCAATATTTTTAGTTTCACTGTTTGCAATCGGCTCAAAACCTTCAAGATAAGTAGGGTTTGCGTTAGCTTCACTAACAGTTAAACTAGTGTCTGCAATTGCTTGTTTAATTTCTGACCTTGTTTCGCCAACTGCTCCATTTAAACCAGGCAGTACATGGTTTATTGTGTAGTTAACTGGGTTTGCTTGTTCTTCAAAATAAGCAACTAAAGTTATATTTTTAGTGATTTTGGTGTTTTCAAAATCAAATTCAGCGGCTTGCTCATAAGCCATTTCGTCTTTAAGTTGCCAGTGTTTAAATGTATAGGTATAGCCAACTCTGGTTAAAGTAGGAGTGCTTGGTTTAGTAGCAGTACCTTCGTACTCAACGGTTTCAGGGTCCTGTAATGACGGAGTAGCATTAAAATGGTTGCCATTGTAGTTTACTTCGTAGGTTACTGTAAACTTACGACGACGGTAGTTAATAGTAAAGACAGTAGATCCGTCTGCTTCAATATTTTTAGTTTCACTGTTTGCAATCGGCTCAAAACCTTCAAGATAAGTAGGGTTTGCGTTAGCTTCACTAACAGTTAAACTAGTGTCTGCAATTGCTTGTTTAATTTCTGACCTTGTTTCGCCAACTGCTCCATTTAAACCAGGCAGTACATGGTTTATTGTGTAGTTAACTGGGTTTGCTTGTTCTTCAAAATAAGCAACTAAAGTTATATTTTTAGTGATTTTGGTGTTTTCAAAATCAAATTCAGCGGCTTGCTCATAAGCCATTTCGTCTTTAAGTTGCCAGTGTTTAAATGTGTAGGTATAGCCAATTCTAGTTAAAGTAGGAGTGCTTGGTTTAGTAGCAGTACCTTCATACTCAACGGTTTCAGGGTCTTGTAATGACGGGGTTGCATTAAAATGGTTTCCGTTGTAATTTACTTCGTAGGTTACTGTAAACTTACGACGACGATAGTTAATAGTAAAAACAGTAGAACCGTCTGCTTCGATATTTTTAGTTTCACTGTTTGCAATCGGCTCAAAACCCGCTAGATAAGCAGGGTTAGCATTGTTTTCATCAATAGTTAAACTAGTATCTACAGTCGCTTGTTTGATTTCTGATTTTGTTTCTCCGACTGCATTATTTAAACCAGGCAGCACATGGTTTATTGTGTAATTAACTGAGTTTGCTTGTTCTTCAAAATAAGAAACTAAAGTTGTATTTTTAGTGATTTTGGTGTTTTCAAAATCAAATTCGGTAGTTTCTTTGTAGGAATTGCCCATTTCATCTTTAAGTTGCCAGTGTTTAAATGTATATGTGTATCCTAGTTTAGTAAGTGAAGGAGTTGCTGGTTTAGTTGCTTTACCCTCGTATAGAACAGTCTGACTAGGTTGGTCAGAAGGAGTCACTCCGGCAAAGTGATTGCCGTTGTAATTAACCTCGTAAGTTACTGTATAGCGATTACGTAAGTATTTAAGTTCAAATGTTGTGGTTCCGTCTCTTTCAATTGTCTTTTTTAAAACAGTTGAATTAAGTAAATTAAAGCCTTCTGGGGCTCTGTATTGATGCTCAAGTAATTCAACTTCCTGACCTGGAACCTGGCCAATGACCTCTTCTTGTTTAGATATGTCTTCAATAAACTCACCTGGATTTTCTACTGATTCAAAGTATCGCTTTATGGTGTACTTAGAGTTTGGAATCAGTCTTTTTTTAAGTACGGCTTCAAGTGTAATGTCTTCGGTAAGCGGGGCACTAAAATCAAATCTAGTTTTAGTGCCAGTAATTGGGTCAACTAGGTTCCAGTAATCTAGTTCATATAAATCACCTTCGCTATCCAGATAAGACACAGTAGTTGGAAGTGAGTAGTTTGAGTCAAGTTTTTCACCATGTTTAACGGTAAGCGGAAGTAATTGATTTGCGTGAGTTTTAGTAATAAAGTTTACAGTGTGAGTTCGCGTAGGAGTTTCTGGTCTTTCTTTGGATTTTAAGTAAAGCACAGTGTGAGTCACCGCTATGTCTTTTTTGAAATCTACTTTGTTAGTTAGTTCAGGGTCAGTATACCAACCTTGATAAGCGTATCCTGGTTTTGCGTAAACTCGCTCTTTTAGTAGCGTGCCTTTTTTGACAATGTCAAAAAATACGCGCTCAGGTCCATCAAAATAAGAAACTGAAACCAGACCTTGCTTATCTAAGGCTGGACCTAACTTACTTACGTCT
>CAUUFL010000002.1:0-15087 GCA_963544545.1 uncultured Acholeplasmataceae bacterium | reverse complement strand
TAACAGGTTAAAGAAAGAACTTGACCAGTTTACAACTTCGCTTATCCTTAAAAATGAAAAGCGTTTAATTCAAGAAGCCGTTGACTCACTATTTGACAACTCAAAACGCGGAAACAAAAAAGCGCTTGCTTCAAATGCCCGCCCGCTTAAATCACTTTCTGACTTGCTTCGTGGTAAACAAGGTCGATTCCGTCAAAACCTACTTGGAAAACGCGTTGACTACTCAGGTCGTTCCGTAATTATCGTGGGTCCGAACCTAAAAATGTATCAAGCCGGAATTCCTCGTGAAATGGCTATCACTTTGTTTAAACCGTTTGTAATTAACCGCCTGCAAGAAAACCTAGAAGTAACTCGCCAAAAAGCCGTTGAAATGTATGACAACCGCACTAAAGAAGTTTGGCAAGTTTTAGAAGAAGTAGTTCGCGAACACCCAGTGCTTTTAAACCGTGCGCCTACTTTGCACCGCTTGTCAATCCAAGCGTTTGAGCCAAAACTAATTGATGGCAAGGCTATTCGTCTGCATCCTTTGGCAACAACTGCATTTAACGCCGACTTTGACGGTGACCAAATGGCCGTGCACTTGCCACTTTCACCAGAAGCGCAAGCAGAGGCTAGACTACTTATGCTGGCTTCTAACAATATCTTAAACCCGAAAGACGGAAAACCAGTTGTAACTCCATCTCAAGACATGGTCTTGGGAAACTACTTCTTAACCACCGAAGAGCGCTATATTGAGTCTGACCCTAAAACTCATCAACATAAAAACGAAGGTATGTTAATATCTTCAATTGACGAGGCAAAAAACGCACAAAGTGCCGGCATTATTGACTACCACACCAGAATTTTAGTGCGTCCACAAATCCTTAATCGTCGTTTTACTGTAGACATTCAAGGCAAACTCTTGATTACCACTTTAGGTAAGTTAATTTTTAACGAAATTATGCCAGATGGTTTCTTTTATTTAAACGAACCAACTGAGTATAACTTAACCCAAGGGGTTCCTCAATCTTACTTACTTGACTGCAACAAGGACCCAAAAGTTTATTTTGCTCAAACTAAAGACCAACCACTACCTGAACCTTTTAAAAAATCGTTTTTAGGAAAAATCATTGACACTGTCTTTAAACACTACGATGTCACTAGAACTTCTGTGATGCTAGATGACTTAAAAGACCTGGGCTTTAAATACTCAACTGTCTCTGCTGTCACAATTTCTTACGACGACATCAAGGTTTATTCAAATAAAGCTGCAATCTTAAAAGAATCTAAGGCTAAAATTGAGCAAATTACTAACTACTTTAACATGGGTATGCTGACAGACAAAGGTCGTTCTAGACAAATTATTAACGTTTGGGAAAACACTAAAACCGAGATTTCTCGTGGACTTGAGCAAGAACTTAACCGAGAAAACCCAATTTACGTAATGTCGGATTCAGGTGCTCGCGGTAACATTCAAAACTTCGTCCAGTTAGCCGGAATGAGAGGTATTTTAAATAACCCTAAGGGTGAGCAAATCGAAGTTCCAGTTAAATCATCATTTAAAGAAGGTCTAACCGTTTCTGAGTTCTTTATCTCAACCCACGGTGCCCGCAAAGGTTCAACTGACACGGCTTTAAAAACTGCACAATCTGGTTACTTAACTCGCCGACTTGTAGACGTTGCGCAAGGCGTAATTATTACTCTTGAAGACTGTGGTACTGAAAACGGAGTGTTCGTAAAAGATATCCTTGATAAAGACCAAAAAGTAGTTTGCAGTTTGGAAGAACGACTACACGGCCGTTTTGCTGCCCAAAAAGCATATGATAAAAATAACCTGCTAATTGTTGCCAAAAATGAACTGATCACCCAAGAGGCTGCTGCAAAAATTGCTGAAAACTACAAAGAGTTTAAAATTAGAACTAATTTAACTTGTTCTGCAATTGACGGACTTTGTGTGAAGTGCTATGGTCTAAACTTAGCAACTAACTCAATTGTAGAAGTCGGAGAAGCCGTTGGAGTAGTTGCTGCACAATCTATCGGTGAACCTGGTACTCAGTTAACGATGCGTACTTTCCACACTGGTGGTGTGGCATCAGCATCCGATATTACTCAAGGTCTTCCACGTATTCAAGAACTTTTTGAAGCGAGAACTCCAAAAGGTAAATCTGTGATTTCTGAGTATTTTGGTAAAGTTAGCCAAATTAGTCGTCCACAATACGGACAGCCTAGTGTGGTAATTGAAGACCGACAAGGCAAAACTCACACTTACTCAATTGAGTCAAACGCCGATATTTTAGTCAAAGTTGGGGATTCTGTACAACCTGGAACTTCGCTAACTCCGGGTTCAATTCACCCGAAAGAATTACTTCGCGTTACCGATACTTTAACTGTTTCTAACTATATCTTGGCAGAAGTTCGTAAAGTTTATCAATCACAAGGCGTGGACATTCAAGATAAACACATTGAGATCATCATTAGACAAATGCTGAAACGCATTATGATTATCCATGAAGGTGATACTAACTTACTTCCAGGTATTGTGGTTTCTAACTCAGACTTCCTGAAAGCCAACCGCGTAGCTTTTGAACAAGGCACACGTCCGGCAATTGGTAAAAGAATTCTACTTGGAATTACCAGAGCCTCACTTTCAAACGACTCATTCTTGTCAGCTGCTTCCTTCCAAGAAACCACCAGAATTCTGACAGACGCCGCTATTTCTTCTAGACCTGACCAACTAAAAGGTCTAAAAGAAAACGTGATTATCGGTGGACTAATTCCGGCTGGCACCGGAATTTTAAAAGAAACTGAGTTTCACTACACCAAAGTTTCTGACGATAACCACGCTTAAAACTGTTAACCAAACAAAATAGCATAAATACACATCCGGCTTACTTTAAAGTAAGGCGGATGTGTTAAAATAATGGTAGACTGCTACCAAAAAAAGGAGTTTATACACATGAAAAAAGCAATTCATCCTGAATTTAATGAAGTTGAAGTTATTTGTTCAACTTGTGGTTCAAAGTTCAAAACTCAATCTACTGCCAAAGAAATTAAAGTAGATACATGTTCACAATGCCACGCTTTCTACACAGGTACACAACAATTTGTGCAAGCACAAGGTCGTGTAGATAAGTTCAACAAACGCTACAATATTGAACAAAAACCAGGAAAATAGAAATAAACATTTTGCACATGCTCTTAGGCTTGCCAAAAAAGCCTTAGCTTGTGCAGAAGTGCCAGTTGGCGCGCTAATTTTGAAAGATGGCGAAATCGTTGCAACTGGCTATAACACCAAAGAACACAAACACGATATTTTTGGACACGCTGAAATCACTGCTTTAAAGAAAGCCACCAAGCGTCTTAAAACTTGGAAACTGGAAGACTGCGTGATGATATCGACACTTGAACCTTGTGTGCTTTGTGCGGCAGCGATTGCCGTTGCTAGATTAAAAGAATGTATTTTTTTGGCGAAAGATCCAACAGTTTTTAGTCAAAAAATCAGAAAAGAGATTTTTCTGCAACCCACTGCACACACTAAATTAACTTTTGTTAAGGTAGATGAAGCTAGTGAGTTGTTAAAAAAATTCTTTAAACGCCTGTAAAGGCAAAGACTTTAGATGTTTCCTTTTAAAAGCCATTGGCCGATTGACTTATCTGAACGGGTCAGGTCTTGATTGAAGCAGCCATAAGGGTATAGCCACTGTGGTCAATGGTCTTTAAAAGGAAACATTTTTTAAACCCTAGTAAGGAGGATTTATGAAATTCAATTTAACAGACAGAGTGCCTGCCTACACTCAACAAATTGACAAAAGAACTTTAGAAATTTACTTTATGACAGATTCAGAAAAAGCCATTTGGCACAAAAAAGGTCTACTTAAAGTTTGGGACATTACTCCGCAAACTGCAAGACTTTTAATAGACCAGGCTTACTTTGAAACAGGTTCAATTAAAAGACTTTACGAGCAAGACGTTAACGCTGAATACTTGGCGTACGCAGACGGGATTAACTCAATTAAAAACCGTATTTTTATTCCAGTATTTTTAGGAATTTTAATTGGATTTATTGCAGCCGCCACTACTATTGCTGTGCTTTCTTCTAAGTTCCCACAAGTTAAGTCTTGGTCATTTTGGGTGTTAATTGGACTTTTAATTGTTGTTTTTGGTCTAGTTTTTGGAATTTCTCGCCAAATTACTAAAAAAATGTCAGCACTTCACAATAAGTTTTTTACAAACATTTTGGCCTTAGTTGGAGAAGATAACTTCAAAGCCTTAGAGGCAGAAACTGAGGAATATAAAAAAACTGTGTTAAATCAAGAAGTTGCTGCAAACTCAGCAGACAAAACAGCAGAACCTGTTGAAGTTGAAGAACCAATAGCCAAAGAATCTAAAGAAAAATAATGAAAACCGAAAAAGATTTAGATAAACTTTGTATAGATACCCTTAAGATGCTTGGGGTTGACACTATTAACAACGTCAACTCAGGACACCCAGGGATAGTTTTGGGAGTTGCTGCTCCGCTTTACTATCTTTACAACTACGCAATCAATCAAAATCCAAAAGACCCACTTTGGCCAAACCGCGACCGCTTTTATTTATCTGCAGGCCATGGCTCTGCTTTGCTTTACTCACTTTTGCATCTTGCAGGATTTGATTTAACAATTGATAACTTAAAGAACTTCCGAAGACCTGGAAACACACCAGGTCACCCTGAGTTTAGAGAAACTCCAGGAGTTGAGGCAACAACTGGTCCACTTGGACAAGGCGTTGCAATGGCGGTAGGTTCAGCAATTGCGGAGGCTCATTTAAACAAAGTAAATGGACCCGCATACACAGACTACTATACATACTGCTTATGCGGAGACGGAGATCTGCAAGAAGGTGTGGCAATGGAAGCGATTTCTTTAGCCGGCCGACTTAAACTAAATAAGTTAATTATGTTGTTTGACTCAAACGACATTCAATTAGATGGTCCGACTTCTTTAACTTGTGAAACTAATTTTAAATTAAAGTTCTTAGCAGACGGCTGGAACTATATTTTGGTAACCAACCCTTACGATAAGGCCGAGTTTCTAGAAGCAATCCGCTTGGCTAAAGAATCAGAACTTCCTACAGTTATTGAAATGAAAACCACAATTGGACAAGGTGCAACAAAAGAGGCTACAAACAAAGTTCATGGCTCTCCACTTGGTGCGCTTGAACTCGATTTACTTGCGGAAAAACTTGCATACCAATTAAAACCATTTGAAGTAGATCCGTTGGTTTACAAACATTTTCAAGATAATTTCTTAAAAAGAAGTCTGGAAAAATACACAGCCTACTCTAAATTAAAACCACTTAAAAAGCAAAGTTTAGACTTTGATTTAAGTGAGTTGCTCGCAAAAATCCCTGAAAAACAAGCAACTCGTAAGTCTTCCGGTGACATATTGACCTATATTTCTAGCCAAGTTCCTGCGCTAATTGGTGGATCTGCTGACCTTTCTTCATCAACTTGCGTAAAAGGAGTAGACGGTGATTTTGACCACACCAACAGACTTGGCCGTAACTTAAACTTCGGAGTTCGCGAACATTCAATGGCTGCAATTGCCAATGGGATTGCACAAACCGGTGTACTTAGACCTTTTGTCTCTGGCTTTTTTGTTTTTTCTAATTATATGCTTCCAGCAATTCGCCTATCTGCTCTGCAAAAACTGCCAGTAATGTATATTTTTACCCATGATTCTGTATTTTTAGGCGAAGACGGGCCAACCCACCAACCAATTGAGCATCTTACACAACTTAGATGTATGCCAAATGTAAACGTGATTAGACCATGTGACTATAAAGAAACTTTGGCGGCTTATAAGTTAATGCTTTCTGAAAACGACTTTCCTTCAGTTTTGGTTTTAACTCGCCAAAACGTATTAGAAAACCCAAACTCTCAACTAGACATTCAAAAAGGCGCCTACATTATTAAACCTGAGCAAAACAAACACTCACTAACTTTAATTGCAACAGGTTCAGAGGTTGCTTTGGCACTTGAAGCTGCCAAAGTTCTTGAAACTAAAGGTCAAGGTGTGCGCGTAGTTTCAATGCCTTCTTGCTTCTTGTTTGACAGACTTGCTAAATCTGAGCAAGCAGAGATTTTTGGAAACTCTAAAATTGTAGCAGTAGAAGCAGGCTCTGCTTATTCTTGGTATAAATACACACCTCATGTTTTTGGAATAAATAATTTTGGACTAAGTTCATCTGAAGCCGAAATTCGTGAAAAATTAAAATTCACCAAAGCAGATTTAGTGGATTTTATTGAAAATGCAGTTAAATAATCGTATATTTGACTCAATCGTAATTGGGGCAGGGCACGCCGGTATTGAGGCCGCCGCTGCCCTTTCTCGTTTAGGCAAGTCAGTTTTATTTATCACAGGAGATAAATCTCAAATTGCTACCCTTCCCTGTAATCCATCAATTGGTGGACCTGCGAAGGGTGTTTTAGTGCGCGAAATTGACGCACTTGGTGGCTTGATGGCCAAGGTTGCCGATAGCGCTACCATTCAAATGCGCAGGTTAAACTCATCTAAGGGTCCTGGTGTTTGGGCACTTCGTGCACAAATTGACAAAGAAATTTATCCGAAAAACATGTTAAATGAATTAAAGAAACTCAAAAACATAGTTTTCTTGTATGAATACGCAACTGAGTTGTTAGTTGAAAACCAAACAGTAGTCGGTGCAGTTACTGAAAGTAATATAAAATATTTTGCTAAAACTGTGGTATTGACAACTGGTACTTATTTAGCATCACGAATTTTGATAGGCAGTGAAACTTACCAAACTGGACCTGATGGCAAACGTACAACTTCAGGTATTTCTAAGTCTTTGAGAAAAGCAGGTTTTGAGATCGTGAGACTAAAAACTGGTACTCCGCCGCGAATTGACTCAAACTCAATTGACTTTGCTGAACTTGCAAATCAAGATGAGAACAACCCAGAACTTAGATTTTCATACTACACAAAAGCTAAGCACAAAGCAAATTTAAATTTGCATACCCTTCACACTACCATGAATACTAAAGAGACGATTTTGGAAAATCTAAAATACTCACCACTATACTCAGGAGTAATTGAAGGTAGAGGCCCAAGATATTGTCCTTCAATAGAAGACAAGATTGTCAGATTCAAAGAAAAAGATATTCACCAAATTTTTGTAGAACCCGAAAGTATTAAAAACAACTTAACCTACTTACAAGGCCTTTCTACATCACTTCCGCGTTTTGTTCAAAGGAAGTTAGTTGCAAGTTTACCTGGATTTGAGACAGGCAAAATCATTAGATATGGCTACGCAATTGAATACGATGCTATCAATCCTTTTCAACTATATTTGTCTTTAGAAACCAAAATCCTTAAAAACCTATTTACTGCAGGTCAAATCAACGGAACTTCTGGATACGAAGAGGCGGCTTGCCAAGGCTTGATTGCAGGCACAAACGCTGCTGCTAAAATTGACAGCATTGAACCGCTTATTTTAAAAAGAAACGAGGCCTATACTGGGGTGTTGATTGATGATATAGTTACCAAAGGTGCTGATGAACCTTATAGAATGCTGACCTCTCGTGCCGAGTATAGACTACTTTTAAGAGATGATAACGCTGACTTTAGACTATCAGAAATAGCCTATAGTCGTGGTCTGATAGACAGTGAAACTTATCAAAAATATTTACTTAAAAAAGGGCTTGTTAAGCGATTAACCGAGATTTTAACAAACACAAAAATAACACCAACTAAGTCGGTTTTAAACCATCTTTCTAAATATAATGTATCACTTTATGAGTCTATTTCTTTAGCAAATTTACTTAAAAGACCTGAGGTTAATTTAAAGGTTTTAAGTCCTTTTATAAAAGAAAAATTTCCTGAAGAAGTCAAACTTGCTGTAGAGATACAAATTAAATACGAAGGCTACATCTTAAAAGAAATCAAGACTGCTGAGAAGTTTAAGTTTCTTGAAAACTTCAAAATTCCTACAGACATTGACTACAACCATGTTGCTAATCTGGCCTTTGAATGTAGAGAAAAATTAGAGAAAGTTAGACCAAAAACTTTAGGACAAGCCTCAAGAATACTTGGAGTTAATCCAAGCGACATCCAAATCCTTTCTATCTACATTCAAAAAAGTAAAGTGAAAAGATAACTATGAAAGACATTTTTAGTAAATTTAACATTGAATTAACAGATGAACTAGTTTTAAAAATTAACAAGTATTACTCACTTTTAATTGAAGAAAATAAAAAAGTTAATTTAACTAGAATCGTTGATAAAACTGAGTTTTTAGTTAAACATGTTTTAGATTCTATCTTACCTTTTTTTAATAACACTGACTTAACTCAACCTAAGTCTATCTTGGATATTGGCTCAGGTGCAGGGTTTCCAGGTATTGCCATTGCTTTATTTTTTTCAAGCGTTGAAGTTATTTTAACTGAGTCTATTGGCAAAAAAGCAAGGTTTTTAACATTAGTTAAAGATGAACTAAATCTGGCCAATCTAAAAGTTATTAACGACAGAGTTGAAAACATTAAAGGAGTTTCTGTTGATATAGTGACAGCCCGTGCAGTTACTGATCTTACTTCATTAGTTAAGTATGCTTTACCGAAATTAACTAAAGGTGGCAAGATGTGTTTCTATAAAGCAACTAAAGCCACTGATGAAATTGTTGAGTTTAAAAAAACTAAATTAGTTAATTTAGTTAAAAATATTTCCCTAACTAAGTTTGTCTTGCCTTTTGAAATGGGTGAAAGAGTTTGCGTATGGATAGAAAAGAAATAGTAAAATTAAATATTTTAAAAACTGGCAACGATGGAGAAGGCATCGCTTACTTAAACAACCAACCAGTCTACATATATGGGGCTGCAGAAGGTGAAGAAATTGAAGCCGAAATTGAGAAAAACAATCGAGGTGCACTTATTGGCAAAACTCTTAAAATTATTCAAAGGTCGCCAAAAAGAGCCGAGGTTTCTGCAAGTTTTTCAGAAACTATAGGGCTTCCTCTAATCCACCTAACTTATCCAGCAACACTTGAATATAAATACAAAAAAATAGTTTTCCATGTTAAAGGTAAACTAAGAAAACACATCAACCCCAAAACTTTCAAACACTTTGAAGGTACTTTAAATCCTTTAAATTATCGCAACGAAACTACAGTTTTGTTTAAACAAATCAATAAAGCAATTGAATGGGGTCTATACAGACCAAACACTAATTTAGTTGAACCTACTAATAACTTAATTTCACAAGATGAGTTAATCACTAGTTTTTTAAATTATTTTAAAAAAGCACTTAGCGAAGTTAACTTTCCAGTAGTTGATAAAAAACCGTTTGGTTTATTTGCAGTTTCTGTACGTAAAGCAACTAACTCAGATTTAGCAGTTAACTTACATGTTTATGGTGAGCATAATTTCAAAGAACTTACTAACTTAATTTATAGTTCTGAGTTTTCACTTAATCAATTTGGCGTTTTTGTCCATAAAGACAAAACCACAAAACAGCATGAGGCTGACTATAGGCTACTTAAAGGTCAATACTTTTTTAACACCAACTTTTTAAATAAAAATTACTATATAACAGCAAACTCTTTTTTTCAGTTAAACTACCATACATTTCAAAACATACTTGCATACATTAAAGACTTTAAAATATTTAGATCAACTGACATCCTTTTAGATGCATTTTCTGGAGTTGGTGTTTTTGGACTAGAACTCGCCAGCAAAGTTAAAGAAGTGTATTGTGTTGAGCTAGTTAAAGACCAAGTTTTGGCTTTAAAGAAAAACATATATGAAAACAAAATACCAAACGCTAAAGCCATAGTTTCAAATGTTTTGACTTGGGTTGATTATAAAAAGCATGATTTTGATGTGATGTTATTTGACCCACCAAGAACCGGACTGGGCGAAACGGTGTGTAAGTTTATTTGCGCAAGAAAACCAAGAAATGTAGTTTACGTTTCTTGTAATGTTGAAACTTTAGTTAAAGACTTAAAAATGCTTGCAGAAGAATATGAAATTACTTCAATAAAAGGTTTTGATATGTTTCCATATACTGCACACGTTGAAACTGTGGCACTTTTGACTAAAAAAATACAACAAAACAGTCAGGCAAGGTAAATGTCACAAAATGTTAGACCACATATTAAAAGGTTAAATAATTTTATAAAAAATCAAGGAAACAGAATGAAAATGCTGTGCATTGACTGTAAAAAAAGGTTCTATAAACTTTTTAGGGGATTACCCACAAGACCTTTAAGGAAATAAAAGCCTTAAAGTTATTTTAATTAAATAATTTTATTTTTTTATAAGTATGAATTTTTTAAGTAAAAAAGGATTTTCATATAAATATATTGTCGAGGTGATATTTATGAAAAAACTTTATTTACTTGTTTCGCTTATTTTAGTAAGCATGCTGTTTTTAAGTGTTTTATATCCAAGCCAAGTAAGCGCAAAAACAAATCTATATCCATATGTTCGTTTTTACATGCTAGACAAAACAACAAAATTAATCAATTTTTATACAGAAGAACCAAAAAAGAAGTTGTCAGACGAAGATAAAAATGAAAGGGCCAGGTTAGAGATCGCAAAACAAAACACCTCGTATAGGCATATAAATAAAGAGTATGTATATTATCTTAATTACGCAAAAAAGGTTTCTTTTGTTTTACAAGTTGTATCTGAATTTTCTAATCAAGGTTCAACTAGTACAGTACAAGAAATTACAACAGAGAGAATCGTCGAGGAAAGTGAAAAGTATACACAAAGTGGTTCTTTTAAAATGAGTATGAGTGGTACTATTAGTACCCCAACTAAATCACCACTTAACGCAAAAGGAGAAGCAGGTGTTGAAAGTAAACTTGAGAATAAACTAGAAAAAAGTAAATCCGAAAAAAATAAAGAAACCAAAACTATTAAAATTGAACCAGGCTGTAAACTGGCGGTCAGAAAAATGGGATATGGTTATCTTTTTAATGGATACGCAACTCGTAGTGTTTTTTGGATATACAAAGACTGGGGTGAGTTTCAATTTGTTGAACACACTGGTATCTACATTTCTTATAGAATAGAAAGAGACTACTAGATGATAAAGAAAACAAAATTAAAGCACCTAGTTTTTCTAACACCAATTTTGGCAATTTTAATAGTTTGTTCAATGTTAATTACGGTGTATTTAGTTCCAAAAAACTTTAAAGTTAAAACAATTAAACAAACAAGTGTTTTTACTGAATATAAAAACAGGCAATACTTTTATCTTTATACTAGCCGTAAAAGTCCCTGGTTTTTAAGTCCAGACAAAATTAAATCTATTTATTTAAAAAACAAAAACACAAGTGAATCAATTCAAGCCAAACATATTGAGACAAGATATAAAGGCCCAGAAGAGATTCAAGAAAATAGCAAAAATATTAAATATTTTCAAAATATTTTAACTGTTTCAATAGTAGATGAGTTAAAAAAGAATATTACTTTTGACTCAAGTCTTTTAATACTTAATTTTAAAAATAGCAAAACTCTATCATTAGAAATTGGATTAGTTCAAGTAATTCGGTCTAGCTTAATTGCAAAACCTTTTGCTTTAGAATACTCAGTTAACGTAACTTATGACAGCAGAAATTATCAAGACCGCGTAGATTATCAATTAAAAGTTTATGAGTTTTCTTTTTCAATTTTAAAAGAATACGCCGATAAAGTTAAAGACATTAAAATGCTTTTGGGTAATTCAGATTACAGTTACGAAAAAATAGAACAAAACAAAAGAGTGAACTTCGTCGTTAAAAGAAAAGAACCAGCACTTAATTTATGGCAAACTTATAGTCCATTTATTTTGATATTTGTAGATACTGAAGATGGGGTTAAAATCGCCAGACAAAGCGATTTACTGGTAAGTACCTATGCCCAAATTCACAATCTTTTAAAGGTATCAGAAACAACAAAAATAGTTCACAATACGAGTGCAAAACTATGAAAAAAGCAGTACTTGTACTGCTTTTTGGCGTAGTAATCCTTGTTTATATATTTGGTGTTTATTCTTTTGCTAGTCTACTTTTGAAGAACACTGAACGTCTTTATTTAATTAAAGAACAAAGAAGCGTGATATATCGTGCTAACGGAAAGTTTAAAATTTATCTTTATTCGGACTCTAAAAATACTAAAATCTCAATTAAGAATATCAAGTATTTTAGCCTAACTAGGCTAAATTGTAAGAATGAGCTAACTCTTGAATTAAAAGAAATTAAGATGAGTAAAAGTTTCTTAAACCAAAAAAGAAACTTATTTAAAATCACTTTAGAGTTTTTCACTCCAAAATTACTCACAGATAGTGAAGAGTTTACAACACTTCAAATCACCTTTATTACTAATCAAGTTTTAAACTTAGAAGTTGGTAAATTTAAAATCGCACAAGCCGATAAGTTTGACTCGCAAGATGTACTCTTTAGTTTTAAAAAAATCCAAATTGAACAGGATTTTTTTAAAACTGGCACTAATTTTGAAGTTAAGTTTTTAGCAGACTTCATCTCGGATACTGCTGAGTTTTATTTTAGTTTATTTAAAGACGATAAATACTCAGTTAGTAAAAACGACAAACAAGAAACTACTTTCTTTTTTACTAACTCAAAGTTAGCGATTCCCATTTTAGAGCCGACTATTCTTGCTGCGGTTAAGCCAGATAATGACAAAAAAACCATATATCAAAATTGTTTAAAAATAGGTATCAGATGCGATTTTGAAGGTTATTTAGACTTTGAAAACATTAAAGATAAAGGTTGGGTAAATACTTATGAACTCTAATTTAAAAGAAGTATTTATGCTTAAAGATGTAGTAGTTCCTTATATTAAAAAACCTTGCAATTTGGAAATTAAAGCAGGCGAAAAGGTCTTAATAATAGGTGAAAATGGTAGTGGAAAAACAACTTTAATTTATCTTTTAATTGGCTTTATTAAACCAAAATCTGGTGTTTTAAAAAAGACAGATAAATCGATTTCTTATCTTGCTGAAAAAGCAGACCTGCCAAGAAATTTAAAGGCAGGTGAGTATCTAGAAATTATCGCAAAGACTAAAAAAGGCTATGTTAATAAAAAACACATAGACTTTTTAGAACTGCCTTTAGATATAGAAATTAAAAACTTATCAAAAGGAAATAAACAAAAACTAGCCTTTTTAGCTACTCTTATCGGAGACTCAGAAGTTTTGATTTTAGACGAACCTCTTTCTGGATTTGATCCTGAGAAAAAGCAGAAAATTGTTGAAATTTTAAAACAAGAAACTAAAGACAAAACTGTGTTAATAATTTCACATAGCCCAGAAATATTTAGCAGTTTTATTACAAGAAAGATAACACTATGCTGAACTATATTTTTAAAACTTATTTTGACAGAAAAACAAAGGTGTTAATTTTTACATCTATGCTAATATTTTTGCCGCTTTTCTTTTTGGTATATTCTCCTAACTTTACAGACAAAGATGTGTTTTTGAAACAAAGCGAAAAAACTACACAAGTTTTTAGCATTTATATTCAAATTATAAAAATTTTTTTAATTATCTCAACAGGGTTACTGACCATCAATCACGATGAACAACACATAAAGCAACTAATACCTTTTGTAAAAAGAAAAGCAGTCTACACCGCAAAGTTAGTATTTTATTTTACACTTATTTTTTTATACTCGCTCTTTTTCATTTCGCTTTCCTTTATTTTCTTTGAGTTGTCTAAATATCCGGTTCTGACATACAGTCAGTTTAAAACATTGCTGATAACACCGCTAGATAGTTTGTACCTTTTACTCTTCATCCTGATATTTGTCAAAAATAAAAAAAGGCAAGTGATTTTTATCATCCAAGCCTTTTTTATTATTTTTACAATTATTTCTAGTTTTTTAAAAGGTAACTTTACTTATTTTCTATTATTACTTCCTAATTCCGGAAACAGTTTTGATACGGAAATTATGTATTTCTTTTACAAAATATTTTATTTATTTCTCTTAATGCTGCTCTATATTTTTAAGCAAAGCAGAGAGAAAATTTCGTTTCACTAATAAGCCTTGGCAAATAGTACTCTGTAATTTACTTTTTTGCCAGTTACTGGGCAAACTGTGAATTCTGGTTTTTCTTTACTAATAACTCTCGCGGTCGCTGTTGTGTCTGTTTTAATGATTTCTTCGGCAGATTTGTTAATGTCAATAGAAACATAGCCACCTTGTTCAATCAAAGTTTTAAACTCAGCATAATTTTTAGCGTGGCGAATATTTGAGTTTAAGTGTTCAAGTGCACGCTCATACATTTCTTTGTGCATAACTTTAATTTCTGATTTTAAGAAACTACTTAGCTCTGAAATTAAAACTTTAGTTTTAGTGCGAGTATTTCTTTTAAAAACAATTACTGAGTTTTCTTTTAAGTCATTTGGGCCAAACTCAATTCTAAAAGGAATACCTTTCATTTCGCTTTCCGCGAACTTAAAGCCATGAGATTTGTCACTTTCATCAACTTCGTAACTTAATTTTGATTTTTTAATTGCTTTAATTACTAAATCAACCTGTGTTTTGTCTAGTTTATCTGGAAGAACAGGTACTGCAACCACTTGAGTTGGTGCAAGATATGGCGGTAAAACCAGCCCGTCGTTGTCACCGTGCACCATAATAACTGCACCAATTAATCTGGTTGTTACTCCCCAAGAAGTTTGAAAAGGTGCACAAAGTTTATTGTTTTTATCTTGGAAGTTCACGCCAAATGCTTTAGTAAAACCATCACCAAAATAATGCGAAGTTCCAGACTGCAAGGCTTTTCCGTCATGCATTAGAGCCTCAATCGTATATGTTGCCTCTGCACCTGCAAACTTTTCTTTTTCGGTTTTTTTACCAGAGACAAAAGGAAGAGCAAGTAAATCTTTGCCAAGTTTT
This sequence comes from uncultured Acholeplasmataceae bacterium, assembly GCA_963544545.1. Lineage (GTDB taxonomy): Bacteria > Bacillota_I > Bacilli_A > Acholeplasmatales > Acholeplasmataceae > CALISC01. The sequence continues at coordinate 206 of CAUUFL010000002.1, read as the reverse complement.
TCATAAACTTTCAGCATTTTTTGAGTTTCTTGTTTAGCCTCTTTCGCAGTTTCATGAACTGTGTGTCCTTCTTGCCATAAAAACTCACGACCACGTAGAAAGGGTTTAGTAGTTTTTTCCCAACGCACAACTGAGCACCATTGGTTGTATTTTAGTGGCAAGTCTTTGTAGCTTTCAACAACACTTGCAAAGTGTGAAGTAAACAG
>CAUUFL010000001.1:0-21916 GCA_963544545.1 uncultured Acholeplasmataceae bacterium | reverse complement strand
TCTGAACTACTCGCCTACTCTGGTGCTCCTGACAACTACGTAGTAGACGTGGCAAACAAAAACCGTCTTCATCCCCAAAACTACAAGTCAGATGTGCATTATCGCCTTGAGTTTTCGTTTACCAATTCAAACTTTAAGTTTGTACAAAAAAACAAATTTAGTGATTTCTTAAAACCGTTTATTGTCAATACTGATTTTGTCACTGCCAACGGTAAGTTTGAAAACTATATTAACGGAATTAAAATAACGCCAACTTATGCTCCTAGCACTTTTCCAAACAAACAAAAACTCAAAAAACCTGAGTTAATCGTTGCAACCAAAGACTCAAAGTTTGCCAAGGAAGAGACAGCTTACCCTGAGGCTAAACGTATTTTGTCTACCGACCATAAATTATTTGACCGTAAATATCTAACCCAACCTTTCAATCTTTTAGATCAAGCAGAAATTAAAATTAACTACTCTGGCCTAAACCGTGGACTTGTTTTGGTATCACTTGCTGGCACTGGTTTGATTTTAGTGATTACTTACTTTACTTTCATTAGAAAACCACTTAAAGTTTTTATAAAAGAAAAGCGAAGAGCAGCGCACCGCCGCAAGCAAGAGCAAGCAGGAATAGATACAGAAACCAAGTTATTTGGCAAAACTGCCGATAAAGTTGAGCAAGACAAACAATAGACAACAAAAATGTGTGTTTTTCTTAAAAACACATTTACAAAACCCTTAAGCTGGGCTATAATTTATTTAAAGGAGACATAAAAATATATGTTTAAAAAATTATTATTAACATTTCTTACACTAATCGTTCCATTTGCTTTAGCATCATGTGAACCAAGATATTTTGATGATGTTAAAGTAGCAAAAATCAAAGATATCTACAATATGAACGCAAACGACCCAGTCGCTGCCGCTGGTATTCTTTTCCGTGCGGCTTCAAAAGCAACCTGGTATTTAACTGACGGTACTTCTACAATCAAGGTATACGACCGCGATGGTAATATTGACCACGACAAAGATTTAAACTACGATTTTCAAAAAGTTTTAATCAAAGGTAAAGTATCTGAATTTGCTGGTTTAAAACAAATTGCCATGCAAGACATTAAGTTAAACGAAAAATCAAGTGCTAAATTACCTGATCTTGCAGACATTTCTCAAGTTAAGTTATTTGCAAATAGCGAAAAAGGCAAAGAACAAGTTTCTTCAGACTTTGCTAAACTAGACGGTAAATTAGTTAAATTTGGCGCTAAGCTACTTGGCTTTAAAGAAACTTACGTAGGTAAAGTAATTGAAAAAAACAAAGAAGGGAAAGACCAACTAATTGCTGGTAAAACTCCAGACTACATTGAAGTTCAACTAGAAATTAACGGCGAAAAAACTAATGTTCGTTTTGATGTTCGTGAACCAAAATGGGCAAAATGGTTTCAAAAAAACATCGCAGCAGTTAAAGCACTTTACAAAGACATTAAGTTTGAAGCAACTGAGAAAAAGAACAAAAAAGGTGACAAGATTGAAAAAACTTATCTTGAATACAAATTACCTGAAGCAAAACAAGTTACAGTAAGCAACGTAATTGCTTCAGTTTACAAGCCTTACGACAAAGCAAAAAAACAACTAGTTGGCACATCACTTGCTCAATTTGACATTTCAACTAGATTTACTATTACTTTTAAATAAGCCATTTAGACTTTTTTAAAAAACTCAACAACCCCGATATTTTATCGGGGTTTTTAAATTAAGTGCAAAAACTACGCAAATGTGGTATCCTATTTCAGTTAAGTGTACACAACACTTAGTGGTAGTCGCTAAAAGCGACGCTAACCACACGCTTACATTATTTAGTAAAAGGAGGTTGTGTTTATGGCTAAAAAAATTGTCAAGCAAATCAAACTACAAATTCCGGCTGGCAAAGCGACACCAGCAGCACCAGTAGGTCCTGCTCTTGGTCAAGCGCAAGTTAACATTCCGCAATTTGTTAAACAATTCAACGACGCTACTCAAGGTCAAATTGGCTTTGTAGTGCCAGTAGTAATTTCTGTATATGAAGACCGTTCATTTACATTCGTTACTAAAACTCCACCAGCTTCAGATCTTTTAAAGAAAGAAGCAGGTATTGAAAAAGGGTCTGCAAACCCACTTAAAAACAAGGTTGCGAAAATCAAACGCGCCCAAGTTGCAAAAATCGCAGAAATCAAAATGCGTGATCTAAACGCTAACGACTTAGAGGCTGCAACTAAAATTATTGAAGGATCTGCCCGCAATATGGGCATTGAAGTTGAATAAGGAGCACTGACATGCAAAAAGGAAAAAAATACACAGAAAGTGCTAAACTTATTGACAAAACAGTTCAGTATTCACTACTAGATGGTGTAGAACTTGTAAAAAAAGCAAAATTCGCAAAATTTGACGAAACTGTTGAACTTGCCCTTAAAATGAATCTAGATTCACGCAAAGCCGAACAAAACTTACGTGGTGCACTAGTCCTTCCACACGGTACCGGAAAAACCCAAAAAGGCTGCGTTATTGCTGAAGGCAAAAAAGCAGAAGAGGCTAAAAAAGCCGGTGCTGACGTAGTTGGCGACAACGAACTAATTCAACAAATCGCGGCTGGCTGGCTAGAGTTTGACGTCATGGTTGCAACTCCTGACATGATGCCAAAACTAGGTAGACTAGGAAAAGTTCTTGGACCTCGTGGTCTGATGCCAAACCCTAAAACCGGAACCGTTACTCTAGACGTTGAAAAAGCAGTTCACGACATTAAAAACGGTAAAGTTGAATACCGAGTTGACAAATTCGGAAACATTCAAGTACCAGTTGGAAAAGCATCTTTTACATCTAAAGCGCTTGTTGAAAACATCGCAGTTGTACTTGACCAAATTATTAAAATCAAACCAGCAACTGTCAAAGGTACTTACCTTAAAAACGCCACAATTTCCACAACTCAAGGTCCTGGTGTGAAAATCAACCCAGAAACTCGCTAGAAGTTGTATAATAAATAAGTAAAAAAAATTAATCTCCAAAGACAGCAGGCATTATGTAAGTCCTGCCGAGGAAAAACAAAAGTAAAGTAGAACCCTTTTTTGTTTAACTCGCTTTGGCTAAGTTAATTTAAAAAAAGGGTTTTTAATTTATAAATAGATTTAAACGGAGGAAAAATGAAAGAAAGTTTAGTCTTAAAACAAAAACAAGTAGACGAACTTAGCCAAATTTTTACAGCCGCTAAAACTATCGTTGTTTTTGAATACGGAGCATTGTCTGTAGAAAGTTTAACTCAACTAAGAAGAGCACTTCGCAAAACAGAGTCAAACGCAAAAGTTTATAAAAACAACATAGCACGCCGCGCTGCTTTAAAATCTGGGCTAGCAGAACTTGCTGACCGCTTAGTTGGTCAAGTCGCAATCGCGTACTCTCTAACCGACACTGTCGCTCCTGCAAAAGCAGTTTACGAATTTATCACAGCATATCCTGATAAAAAAATTGTGACAGGAGCTGTTGACGGCAAAGTTGTCTCAGTTTCAGAAATTGAAACTCTCGCAAAACTTCCCAACAAAGAAGGTATGCTTCAATTATTGGCAGGTGCAATGTACCAGCCACTTCAACGCCTTGCTATCGGGCTTAATATGTTAGCAGAATCAAAATAATTTTGCTAAGGAGGAAATAATAATGGCAAAACTAACTAAACAAGCATTTATTGATGCACTTAAAGAAATGACAATCCTTGAAATCAAGGAACTTCTTGATGGACTTAAAGAAGAATTTGGAATTGATCCTACTGCAGTTGCAGTTGCTGGACCTGCTCAAAGCGGACCTGCTCAAGAAGAAAAAACTGAGTTTACAGTTGTACTTAAATCATTTGGCGAAAACAAAATCGCGGTAATTAAAGTAGTTCGCGAAATTACTGGACTTGGTCTTGCTGAGGCTAAAAAAGCTGCAGAAACTCCAGACTCAGTACTTAAAGAAAACGTGTCAAAAGAAGAAGCCGAAGCAATTCAAAAGAAACTTGAAGAAGCCGGTGCTAAAGTTGAACTTAAATAGTTTTCACTTTAGTGGAACATTACTTTTCTAAAAAACCGCAAATTAAAAGTAAGCAAACTAAATATAGCGCCGTTGTTTTTGAAAAACATTTTAGTTTTTTTAAAGACAACGGTGTTTTTTCCAAAGACAACTTAGATAAAGGAACATACCTTTTTTTAAAACACTTCGGCCTTAAAAACCCCAGCTATAAAACCGTTTTAGACTTAGGCTCAGGAACTGGCGAAATCTCTATAATTTTAGCGAAGCAGTTCCCAGAACTTAATTTCACCGGTATTGAGATTAACGAAAGAGCAGTAGCGCTCGCTAAAAAAAACAGCGAACTTAATCAGAGTACAAACACCGAGTTTATTCAAGGTAATTTCCTGGAGTATGCTGTAAACAATAAGTATGACTTAATTGTTTCCAACCCACCAATTAAGATAGGTAAGCAAACTATTTTTGAGTTTTACCGCAAAGTAAAAAGTTTACTTTCAGAAACTGGTCAGTTTTCACTAGTTGTCAAACACTCACAAGGTGCCGAAAGCCACCTTAAGTTCTTAAAAGCTTTATTTAAGTCAGTAGAATTTAAAAAAGACGCAACTTACTATTTAATTTCGTGTTTTAATTAAAACTTTATTCATAAAACCGCTTTGGCGGTTTTTTAAAAACTAAAAAAGGAGTTTATATAAATATGGGACGTGCATTTGAAGTTAGAAAAGAAGCGAAAGCCAAAACTGCTGCAGCTAAAACCAAAGTTTACTCAAAGTATGGTCGCGAGATTTACGTCTTGGCTAAAAACGGATCGCCAGATCCACAAAGCAACCCTGATTTAAAGCGAATTATTGAAAAGGCTAAAAAAGACCAGGTGCCAAACGACATTATTCAGCGCGCTATTGACAAAGCCAAGGGCGCAGGTGGTGAGAACTTTGTACCAGTAGTCTACGAAGGCTTTGGCCAAGGCGACGCTCAGTTTATAATTGAGACCTTAACTGACAACGTCAACCGCACGATTTCACAAATTCGCGCAATTCTAAACAAAACTGGCGGAAAACTAGGGGTTTCAGGTTCAGTTTCGCACCAATTTGCCCATGAGGCTGTTTTTAAACTACCAGTTCAAGAAGACGATGTGCTAAACGCACTGCTTGAGGCAGATGCAGACATTAAAGACACTACAGCCCTTGAAAACTCAACTGTGGTCTACGCCGAAATTGATAAATACGGCCAAGTTAAATCCGCGCTAACCTCTGCCTTTCCAAACATTGAGTTTGAGATTGATGAAATCACTTACTCAGCGCTAACTTTAGTTGAACTAAGCACTGAAAATCAAGAGAAGTTTGATAACATGCTTGCGCAGCTTGAAGAACTTGACGACGTTCAACATATTTATCACAACGTAAAATAATTATGGAAAAAGAAATTTTAGACTTTATTTTAAACAAAGTTGGCTACATTGCCACAGTTTCTAAAGAAGGCGTGCCAAACATTGGCCCTAAAGTCACAATGCGTCATTTTTCTGGAAACATCTTAATTTGGAACGAAACAACTTGTAAGCACACTAAGTTCAACATTGAAAAAACCAGCAAAGCATCTGTTTGCTTCATTGACGAAGTTACGCAAACTGGGTATCGTTTTACAGGTCGCGCGACAATTTTAGATAAAACTAGTCAACTTTTTGAACTGTACTCAGAAAACGCGAAAAGCCTTGGCCTTAAACAACCTGAACATTTTGGACAACTAGTAGTAGAGCAAATTTACCTACTTGACCGTGGTCCTAAAGCCGGAACTTTGTTAAAAAACTTCGCGTAAATCACTTTAATTTTTGCAAAAATATAAACTTAAAAGCACTTTGCCCCAAAACATCAATAATACTCTTTTTGTCTTGGATCTATTGCTTTACTTAGCGTACATTATTTAACGGCAATTCTTTTATTTTTCAATGTTTTAAACAAATAACTAAATTACACTAATTTAACCGAGCACCGCTCGGTTTTTTATTTTTTTATATCGTTTGGTTAAAAAAACCAAATAGTATATAATATTTAGGTATGTGCACACGCACAAAGGCAATGATATGTAAGGTTATTAAAACACAAATAGCCGTTGCTGTGTTTTAAACAATTTACATGGAGCAAGCCTAATCTTTAGAATTAGACGAAAGGAGACTTTAAATATGGCTGAAAAATCAAAAGGAACAGTAAGAATTACGCTTAAGTCATATGATCACAAACTAATTGATCAAGCTGCACTTAAGATAGTTGACGTTGTAACTAAAACTGGTGCCACTGTCGTAGGACCTGTGCCACTACCAACTAAACGCGAAATTTTCACTGTACTTCGTTCACCACACGTTAACAAAACAGCTCGTGAACAATTTGAACGAAGAACCCACAAAAGACTGATTGTAATTGAAAAAATCGGTCAAAAAACCCTGCCACAATTGTTTCAAACTGACTTACCATCAGGTGTAGATATTGCCCTAAAACAATAAATACACACAAAAACAGGCAAATAAGACAAATTATCGTAGACGATAGAAAGGAAAAATTATGTCTAAAGGAATCTTAGGTAGAAAAATTGGAATGACTCAAATCTTTTCTGAAGACGGCAAGTTAATTCCAGTTACCGTTCTAGATTGCGCAGACAACGTTGTGCTTCAACAAAAAACTGTTGAAAAAGACGGATATGTTGCTACACAGCTTGGTTGCCAATCAAAACGCGAAAGTCTTGCGAACAAACCAATTTTGGGACATGTTGCAAAAGCAAATACTGCTCCTAAGCGCTTCGTTAAAGAACTTAGGTTCAAACACAGCGCCTCTGAGTTAGCAGGCCTTGCAGTTGGTCAAACTGTAGAACCTACAATTTTTCAAGTAGGAGAATTAGTAGATGTCATTGGAATCACTAAAGGAAAAGGATTCCAAGGTTCAATTAAGAGACACGGTCAACGCCGTGGACCTGAAGCTCACGGTTCTCGCTACCACCGTGCCCCTGGTTCAATGGGTGCCATCAAGGGAAATATGAAAGGAAAACCACTTCCTGGTCACATGGGACACGAACAAGTGACTATTCAAAACCTTGAAGTTATCAAAGTAGACAAAGAACAAGCACTACTTTTAGTAAAAGGTGCCGTTCCTGGTCCAAATAAAGGATTTGTTGTGGTTAAATCCGCTGTACGCTAAAGGAGTTTAAATCATGGAATATAAAGTATTAAACCAAAGCGGCAAAAAAGTAAAAACAATTGAATTAAACGATTTTGTTTTTGGAATTGAGCCACACAAACAAGCACTTTACGACGTTGTTCGTGCACAACGCCTAGCGATGCAACAAGGTACTCACCTTGTTAAAAACCGTTCAATGGTTTCAGGTGGTGGACGTAAACCTTATAAACAAAAAGGAACTGGTAGAGCCCGCCAAGGTTCTCGCCGTGCCGTTCAATTTGTTGGAGGTGGTGTAGCATTCGGTCCACAAGTTCGCGAATACGACATTAAAATCAACAAAAAGGTTCGTCAACTAGCTCTTCGTTCTGCACTTTCTCAACACGCTCAACGTGGTACTTTAGTGTTAGTTGACAAGGTTTCTTTACCTGAAGTTAAAACTAAACTATTTGCCCAAATTTTAGAAAGTCTAAAACTTGACCGCAAAGTTCTGTATGTTGACAGTGATTTTGAACCAAATGTTGTCCTAAGCGCACGTAATTTGAGTCAAATTACTGTAATGAATGAACCTAGCCACACTTCTGTATATGACTTGCTAGATGCAAAATACTTACTACTTACAGTTGGCGCAGCTAAAGAATTTGAGGAGGCGTTATGTTAAATTTAACTAAAATTAAACAATTTGATATTTTAGTTGAACCTATTATCACTGAAAAATCAAAAAAGTTTATTGTAACCCCGAAATCCTTAACTTTTCGTGTAAAAAAAAACGCTACTAAACCAGAAATCAAGGCTGCAGTTGAATCTATTTTTAAAGTAACTGTCTTGAAAGTAAGAACTGTGATTTCTCCTGCTAAGAAAAAAACAGTTGGACGCTACCAAGGAATGGTATCTGCTTTCAAAAAAGCCATCGTTACTCTAAAAGAAGGCGACAAGATTGCTGAGTTTACAATTTAGTGAAAGGAGTAAATGATGAAAATTAAGAACTATAAACCTACTACTAACGGACGTCGCAACATGTCTGTTATCGATTACTCTGAACTTTCAAAAGTTGCTCCAGAAAAATCACTACTTACAACTTTGAAAAAAACAGGTGGCCGTAACAACCAAGGAACTATCACTGTCAGACACATCGGTGGTGGTGTTCGTCGTAAATACCGCATTATTGACTTTAAGAGAAACAAAGACGATATAGAAGCAGTTGTTAAAACTATAGAATACGACCCAAACCGCTCTGCAAACATCGCACTAGTCGTCTACAAGGATGGCGAAAAACGCTATATCTTGGCATGTGAAGACCTAAAAATCGGTCAAGTTATTCAAAGTGGTGAAAACGCCGATATCAAAGTCGGAAATGCACTTCCACTTAGCAAAATCCCGGTAGGTACTTTTGTGCACAACGTTGAGTTAAAACCTGGCAAAGGTGGGCAAATCGCACGTTCAGCTGGTACTTCTGTCCAAATCCTTGGTCGTGAAGAGAAGTACGTGCTACTTCGTCTACAAAGCGGTGAAATGCGCAAAGTCTTGGCAACTTGCCGTGCAACTATTGGTGTAGTTGGCAACTCTCAACACGAACTAGTTGTTCTTGGTAAAGCCGGTCGTGTTCGTTTAATGGGCGTGAAACCTCACGTTCGTGGTACTGCGATGAACCCAGTTGACCACCCTCACGGTGGTGGTGAAGGCCGCACACCAATTGGTCGTAAACAACCACTTACTAAATGGGGTAAGAAAACTCGTGGAGTTAAGACTCGCGATCCTAAAAAAGCATCTAACAAACTTATTGTTAACCGTAGAAAAGGAGGAAAATAATGTCTCGTTCAATTAAAAAAGGACCTTATTGTGAATACACACTACTTGCAAAAATTGAAAAAATGGCAAAAGCAGGCGAAAAGAAAGTTATTCAAACCTGGTCTCGCCGTTCCACTATTTTCCCAATTTTCGTAGGGTTTACTTTAGCCGTGCACAACGGAAAGGAACATGTGCCTATCTACATTACTGAAGACATGGTTGGTCACAAACTAGGTGAGTTCGTACCAACTCGTACCTTTAGAGGACACACTAAAGCCGACAAACGCGCGGCTGCTAAATAAGGTTGGTGAAATTTATGGAAAAACAAGCAAAAGCAAAAGTACACGACGCCAAAGTTACACCACGTAAAGCCAAATTAGTAATTGACTTAATTCGCGGAGCAAATGTCAAAGAAGCACTGGCTTACCTTCAATTTACTAACCGTAAAGCATCGCCAATTGTCAAAGAATGTTTAAAATCTGCAATCGCGAATGCTGTAAATAACTTAAAATTAGACCAAACTAAGTTGTATGTTAAAGAATGCTATGCAACTGAAGGTCTAAAAATGAAAAGAATGTTGCCACGTGCCAAAGGTTCTGGTGACACAATCATTAAAAGACGTAGCCACATTACTGTAGTTGTGGCTGAAAGGGGATAAGAATGGGTCAAAAAGTTAGTCCAGTCGGTCTTAGAACCGGAATTATTCGTAACTGGGAATCTCGTTGGTATGCAGACAAAAAACTCGTGCCTGCCTACATTAAAGAAGACTTCCTGATTCGCAAAACCATTAAAACTTATCCTGAATACAAAGAAGCGCTTATTTCTTCAATTGAAATTGAACGCTACAAAGGCAAAGAAAAAGACAAAGTTAGAATTCGCCTGTATACAGCTAAACCAGGGCTAGTAATTGGAACTAACGCCGAAACTCGCGCGAAAGTTATCAAAACCCTTGAAAAAATCACTAAAAAAGACGTGATTTTAAATGTTGTAGAAGTTAAACGTTCAGAGAGAAGTGCGGAAATTGTGGCGCAATCTATCGCTACCCAACTTGAAAACCGTGCGTCTTTCCGTCGTGTGCAAAAAATGGCAATTCAACGCGCCCTTAAAGCAGGTGCTTTGGGCTGTAAAACCCTAATCTCTGGTCGTCTAGGCGGTGCTGAAATGGCGCGCTCAGAAGGATATTCAGAAGGTCGCGTACCACTGCAAACCCTAAAAGCAGACGTAGACTACGCAACTGCTGAGGCCAACACTACTTACGGTATTCTTGGCGTTAAAGTCTGGATTTACAACGGAGACGTTAATAAAGGCGAAACTCGCGAAGAGAAAATTAAGGCCTATGAAGACGCTGCACCTGAACGCAGACCAAGATTTAAAAAACCAGGTCAAAGACCTGCTCGTCCAAACGGAGGTAAATAGTTTATGTTAATGCCTAAAAGAACTAAATATCGCCGTCCACACCGAGTATCCTACGAAGGTGTTGCCAAAGGCCGCAATGAAGTTATCAACGGAGACTTTGCACTGCAAGCCCTTGAAGGTTCATATATTACTTCTCAACAAATAGAAGCGGCTCGTATCGCGATGACCAGACACATGAAAAGACTTGGTCAAGTTTGGATCAACATTTTCCCACACATGTCTCGCACCAAGAAACCTCTTGAAGTGCGTATGGGTTCCGGAAAAGGTGCGCCAGACCACTGGGTTGCGGTAGTTAAACAAAACAAAATCATGTTTGAAGTAGCCGGAGTTGCCGATGAAATCGCTCGCGAAGCGCTTCGTCTGGCTTCACACAAACTACCAATTAAGTCAAAAATCGTGAAAAAGGAGGTTAAATAAGCATGAAAAAGATGCAAGAACTTAGAAAATATACAGATCTTGAAATAGAAAGCAAAATTTTTGAGTTAAAACAAGAAATATTTAACCTACGTTTCAAACAAGCAACAGGGCAACTGACAGACACAGCCCGCGTTAAAAAAGCCCGTAAACAAATCGCTCGTCTATACACTATCTTAACCGAGCGCAAATCAGTGAAGGAGTAGTCAACAATGGAAAGAGAAACTAAAAGAAAAGTTTTCCGTGGAAAAGTTGTTTCAGATAAAATGGATAAAACTATAGTTGTCGTTGTTGACACTTATAAAAACGATCCACTTTACAACAAACGCTTTAAGGTATCTAAGAAGTTCCACGTTCACGATGAACAAAATGAATGCAAAATCGGCGATACTGTGGCGTTTGCAGAAACCCGTCCACTTTCTCGCACTAAGTCATTTAGACTAATTAAAGTGCTGGAAAAAGCCGTGGTAATTTAGTTTAAGAGGTAACGAAAGATGATTCAACAAGAAACTAGATTACTTGTGGCTGACAACACAGGAGCAAAGGAAGTTTTAGTAATCAAAATTCCTGGTGGTACCCGCCACCGCTACGCTAATATTGGCGATCTTGTGGTTGTAACTGTAAAGAAAGCAACTCCTGGCGGAGTTGTTAAAAAAGGCGACGTTTGCAAGGCGGTAGTCGTTAGAACTAAAGACGGACTACGCAGAGCAGACGGCTCATATATTAAATTTGGTGAAAACGCAGTTGTATTGGTCAAAGAAGACAAAACCCCTCGTGGAACTCGTATTTTTGGGCCGATTGCTCGTGAGCTTAGAGACAACAATTACACAAAAATTTTGTCTTTAGCACCAGAAGTTTTATAAAAAGGAGGAATTTGTTAAATGTATATCAAAACTGGAGACAAAGTTGCCATCATTGCTGGCAAAGACAAGTTCACTACCGATAAAAAAGGTGTTAAAACTCGCACAACTGGCCGCGTTATTCAAGTACTTCGCGACAAAGACATGGTAGTCGTAGAAGGCGTGAATATCGCAAAAATCGCCAAAAAACCAAATCAAAATAGCGAAAAAGGCCAAATAATTTCTAAACCAATGCCAATCCACGTGTCAAACGTGGCGCTAATTGACCCAAAAACCCAAAAACCTACCCGTGTTTCTTTTAAACAAGAAAACGGCAAAAAGGTGCGAATCGCTAAATCTGGCGACGCAATTAAATAAGGAGCAGGCAAATGACTTCAAGATTAAAACAACACTACGTAAAAAAAGCAATTCCTGCTTTAATTAAAGAGTTTAAGTACTCATCTGTGATGCAAGTGCCTAAACTTGAAAAAATCGTAATTAACGTCGGAGCAGGTGATGCTGCTCAAAACTCCAAAGTTATTGAAGATATCGTCAAAGAAGTTGGCCAAATCGCGGGACAACGCCCAGTTGTTACACGTGCGCGTAAATCAATTTCTAACTTCAAACTAAGAGAAAATATGCCAATTGGTGTCAAAGTAACTCTTCGTGGTGAGAAAATGTATTACTTTTTAGATAAACTAATTTCAATTTCTCTACCAAGAGTTCGCGACTTTAGAGGAGTTTCAAAAACCGCATTTGACGGCCGTGGAAACTACACCCTTGGCGTTAAAGAACAACTAATTTTCCCAGAAATTAGATTTGACGATATTAAGAAAATCCGTGGGATGGACGTAGTTTTAGTAACTACTGCTAAAACCAACGAAGAGGCATTTAGTTTACTTAAAAACTTAGGCATGCCTTTTGCTAAATAGAGGACTCAAACTTATGGCTAAAAAATCAAAAATTAATGCAAATAACAAAAAACTAGAAGTCTATCTACGCTATCAAGAACGCGCTCGCGAACTAAAGGCTAACAAAGACTATTTAGCACTACAAAAATTGCCAAGAAACGCATCGCTTTGCCGTTATCGCAACCGTTGCCAAATTGACGGTCGTCCACACGGTTTCATTCGTAAATTTGGAATTTCACGTAACAACTTTCGCAAAATGGCAGCAGCCGGACTGTTGCCCGGCGTAAAAAAAGCCAGCTGGTAGAAGGAGGCATTTATGGTATCAGATACAATTGCAGATATGTTAACTCGCATTCGTAATGCGAACAGACAACACAAATTAAGCGTAAATGTTCCACATTCTACTGAAAAAGAACGTATTTTAAAAGTCTTAAAATCAGAAGGTTTTATCGCTTCTTACGCTGTTTTTCAAGAAGGCGTGGCTAAAAACATGAACGTTGAACTAAAATACTCAGAAGACAAGGAACTTGTAATCCACGGACTTCGCCGTGTCTCTAAACCAGGTCTAAGAGTATATTCAAGCAAAGAAGAACTACCTCGTGTCTTTAATGGACTTGGAATTGCTGTAATTTCAACCTCTAAAGGCATTATGTCAGATAGACAGGCTAGAAAAGCAGGTCTAGGTGGCGAAGTTCTTTGCTATGTGTGGTAGGAGGAACTGAAATATATGTCTAGAATTGGAAATAAAACTATCTTAGTTCCACAAGGCGTGACAGTCTCTGTCTCTCCTGAAAACTACACAGTGGTAAAAGGTCCTCATGGTGAACTTACAAAACAATTTTCACCAATCCTTAAAATCACTCAAACTGAACAAGAAATCCAAATTACTCGTCCAAACGACGAGAAAACCACTAAACAACTACACGGAACTACCAGAGCTCTGCTTGCCAACATGGTGCAAGGTGTGTATCAACCTTTTCAAAAAGAACTTGACATCATTGGTGTTGGTTATAAAGCAAACTCAGTTAACGGTAAACTAACCTTAGCCCTTGGTTTTTCACATCCTGTTGAAGTTGAAGTGCCAAAAGGCTTAGTGTGCGAAACTCCAAGTCCAGTTAAAATTATTATCAAAGGTATTGACAAGGAACTAGTTGGTGAGTTTGCAGCGCGCGTACGCCTACTTAAAAAACCAGAACCATATAAAGGAAAAGGTATCCGCTATACAGGTGAACACGTTCGCCAAAAAGCCGGAAAAACCGCTAAATAAGGAGGACGCCCATGATTTTAAAAATTTCCAAAAACGAATCTCGCTTGTCAAGACACGAGCGTGTCCGAAAATCAGTTTCAGGCACAAGTGCCCGTCCTCGCTTATCTTTATACCGTTCAAATACCCACATCTACGTCCAAATTATTGACGACACAAAAGGCCATACTCTGGTTGCTGCCAACACCAATGAACTAAAACTTGGCAAAAACTTAGCGGCAGCTGAAGCCCTTGGTACAGCAATTGCCAAAAAAGCGCTTAAAGCTAAAATCAAAGCAGTTGTTTTTGACCGCTCAGGTTATCTATACGCAGGCCGTGTTAAAGCCCTTGCTGAAGCCGCTAGAACTGCCGGACTTGAGTTTTAAAGGAGTAAATTATGTACGATAAATTTGAAAAAGAAGAAAAAGAATTTGACGAAAAAGTCGTTCATATTGGCCGCGTCACTAAAGTTGTTAAAGGTGGTCGTCGTTTCCGCTTTTCAGCCCTTGTAGTTGTCGGAAACCACAAAGGCAAAGTAGGTTTTGGAACAGGTAAAGCCAACGAAGTTCCAGACGCAATTAAAAAAGCGATTGAACAGGCTAAACAAAACCTAATTAACGTACCGATTGTTAACAACACTATTCCTCACTACATTGAAGGTGTTTACGGATCTGGACACGTTGTTTTAAGACCAGCATCAGACGGTACCGGAATTGTTGCCGGTGGTGCGGTTCGTGCAGTGTGCGAGCTGACAGGAGTTTCAAACATCTTGTCAAAATCTCTTGGTTCTCGCACACCTATTAACATGATTAGAGCAACTTTTGAAGGTTTTAAACTACTTAAAACTAAAGAAGAAATCGCTCGTCTACGTGGCGTGGAGGTAAAAAGCCTATGAAACTAAAAGTTGTGCTAAGACGTTCTTTAATTGGACGTTTACCACGTCAAGTTAAAACTGCCGAAACTTTGGGCTTAAAGCGCATTAACGACGAAGTAGTTTTAGAAGACAACGCTGTAAACCAAGGCAAAATTAAAACTATTGCTCACTTGGTTGAAGTCAAGGAAGCGAAATAAGGAGGCCTTTGTTTATGCTAAATGAACTTAAAAACTTACGCCCACGTCCAGATAAGAAACGACTAGGCCGTGGAATTGGCTCAGGCACCGGAAAAACCTCTGGTAAAGGCCACAAAGGTCAAAACGCACGTTCTGGCGGGGGCACTCGCCCTGGTTTTGAAGGTGGGCAATTACCACTTTTCCAACGTTTGCCAAAACGTGGTTTTCACTCACTTAACCAAACTAAAAACGCAATCGTTTCACTTTCTGCTTTAAACTGCTTTGAGCCAGAAACTGTAGTTACAGTTGACCTGCTTTTAGAAAAAGGCTTAATTTCTAAACCTTTTAAAGCAGTTAAAGTCCTAAACGGAGAACTTAGTCAAAAACTAACTTTAAAAGTTCACCAAATCTCTAAATCTGCCTTAACTAAACTCCATGAACTTGGCGGCAAATTTGAGGCAATTTAACAATGAATAGAGTCAAAAGAATTTTATCCAATAAACAAATTCTTGAAAGATTTATCTTTACACTTGCTCTACTTTTAGCGCTAAGGGTGATGTCTTTCATCCCAATGCCTTTGGTCAATGTAGATGCAATTCGCAACCTATTTGAAAATGGACTTGGATTCTTTGCGATTTTAAATAACTTCTCAGGAAGATCGCTTGAACGCTTTTCTTTCCTGGCAATGGGAATTTCTCCCTATATTACCGCGTCTATCGTCACCCAACTTTTGCCAATGGTAGTTCCTACCTTTAAAGAATGGCAAGAACAAGGTGAAGAAGGTCGCTACAAAATAAACAAAATCAACCGAATACTGGCAATTGCAATTGCTTTTGTCCAAGGTATTTCGCTTGTCCTTTCTTTCTCAGCGGGCCGCGGAACTCAGTTTTTCGTAGGGTTCTCTGGAAACATCGGCATGGCGATGATCTACATAGGTCTGACAATTGCTGCTGGTACCGCAATTTGTATTTGGTTTGCCGACATGATTACCCAAAAAGGTATCGGAAATGGCTCTTCAATGCTAATTACTGCCGGAATTATTATTTCAATTCCTTCAATGTTTAGTATGATGACCAAAAAATATATCACAGAAGCCACTAAATGGACACACTACGTGAACTTCGTAGTAATTACTCTGCTTTATATAGCTATAATTCTAGGGGTAATATTCGTTGAAACCTCTAGCCGCAAAATCCCAATTCAACACGCCAACCGCCAGGCTCAGTCTGACTCAAACATTCCAATTAAAGTCAACACTGGAAACGTGATGCCTGTGATTTTTGCCTCAACCTTACTTGGTATCCCGCAAACTATTACCGGGTTTATCACTCAAAACTACTCATCTGGTGGCGGTTTTTGGGTTAACGAAATCTTTAACTTCCAAAGACCAATTGGCTACATTATCTATATTCTGTTAATTATTGCTTTTTCGTTTTTCTACACCTTTATGCAGTTTGACCCTGAAAAAATTTCTGACAACTTATCAAAATCAAACGCCTATATTCCAGGAATTCGTCCAGGTGAAGACACTAAAGACTTTATTGCTAAAACTTTATTTAAAGTCAATGTAATTGGCACAATTTACTTAGTAATTATCTCTTCACTGCCAATTTTAACAGCAGTTATCTTTGGTCTACAAGGTGCAGAGGCTTCAGCAATTACTCTAGGTGGTACATCACTACTTATTGTTGTAGGTGTGGCAATAGAAACCACTAAACAAATTGAAACTGACGCTGAAAGCAATCAATATAGGGGGATTTTTGGTTAATGATAATTATCTTAATGGGACCTCCTGGTGGAGGTAAAGGCTCACAGGCCAAAGTCTTAAAAACTCACTACTCAATTCCCCACATTTCAACTGGGGATATGTTTAGAGAAAACATTAAAAACGAAACTGTACTTGGCAAGAAAGTCAAAGCAATTCTCGCAGCCGGTGAGCTAGTTCCGGATTCTTTGACAGACGAACTAGTGCTAGACCGCTTAAGTCAACCAGACGCTAAAGGCGGGTTTATCTTAGACGGATATCCTCGCAATCTTGCACAAGCCGTTGAACTTGACCGCATTCTTGCTAAACTTGGATTTTCAATCACCAAGGTAGTCAATATTGATGCGGCAGATGAGTTAATTGTTTCGCGTTTAGCCGGCCGCCGAGTTTGCCCTAAATGTGGAGAGACTTACCACATTCCAAACATGCCACCGCAAGTTGAAGGCAAATGCGACAAGTGCTCAGCTGATATCGTGCAACGAGCAGATGACCAAGAGTCAACAATCCGCGCAAGACTTTCGCTTTACCACGAAAACTCCAAACCAATTGAACAGTTCTACGAAGACAAAGGCTTGTTTTGTACAGTTGACGGCAATGTTTCTATTGAGCACACTAAAGCCCAAATTATTGAGGTTTTAGGTAAATAGTTATGATTACTATTAAAACCCCTGAACAACTTAGTAAAATGAAAGAATCCGGCAGGATTCTTTCAGAACTAAGAAAAGAACTAGAACAACACTTAAAACCAGGAGTATCCACACTTAAATTAGACGAAGTTGCGGCTAAGTTTTTAGCCGACCGCGGTGTTGTTTCTTCTTTTTTAAACTACGAAGGCTACAAGCATTCAATTTGCGCGAGTGTCAATGACTGCGTAGTTCACGGCATTCCCTCTAAAGATGTAGTTTTAAAAGACGGCGATATTATTTCGCTAGACCTAGGTGTCCTTAAAGACGGTTGGCACGCAGATTCTGCTTGGACTTACGAAATTGGCGAAGTCACACAAGAAGTAAAAGACTTAGTTGAAAGAACTAAAGAAGCCTTGATGCAAGGACTTTCTGTGGTAAAACCAGGTAACTTTATTACAGATATCGGCAAAGCCATTGAAAACTATTTAAAGCCGTTTAAATATGGCATAGTTCGTGAGTTTTGTGGCCACGGAATTGGCGAAAAACTACACGAAGATCCATACATTTTTCACTTCAACCAACACATGAAACACACCGAAATTAAAGAAGGCATGACAATTTGCGTTGAACCTATGGTAAATCTTGGTTCACACAAAGTAAAAATTCAAAAAGACGGTTGGACAACTGTCACAAAAGACCACAAACCCGCTGCCCACTTTGAGTATACTGTCTACGTCACAAAAGACGGATATGAGATACTCACTCCCAGAATTTAAATAAATAGGTACTAAACTATGCGAAAAGAACAAATAGAAATTGATGCTGTCATTGTTGAAGTACTACCTAGTGCTGTGTTTTTATGCAGACTAGAAAGTGGACACGAGATTAAGGCCCGAGTATCTGGTAAAATCCGCATGAATAACATACGCATTTTACCTGGCGATAAAGTAACTTTAGAATTATCACCATATGATTTAACTCAAGGCCGCATTATTTATCGCAAAAAATAAGGAGGACTTATGAAAGTCAGATCATCAGTTAAGCCAATGTGCGATAGCTGCAAAGTTATTAAAAGAAAAGGTTATGTGCGTGTAATTTGCGAAAACCCACGCCATAAACAAAGACAAGGATAGGAGATTAAAATATGCCCAGAATCGCTGGGGTAGATATCCCTTCAAACAAAAGAGTAGTAATTTCACTTACCTACATCTACGGTATTGGTGTTAAACTTGCTCAAAAAATTCTTCAAGACGCCGGAATCTCTGAAGACGTGCGTGTTAAAGATTTAAACGACGACGATCTTTCAAAAATCCGTAAAGAAGTTGCAAAATACACAGTTGAAGGTGACCTTCGTCGTGATGTTAACCTAAACATTAAACGTTTAATGGAAATCGGTTCATATCGCGGTATTCGCCACCGTAAACAACTACCAGTGCGTGGACAAAACACTAGAAACAACGCCCGCACTCGCAAAGGCAAAGCAAAAGCAATTGCCAACAAAAAGAAATAGGGAGGAATGAACAATGGCTAAAAAAGTAAGCACACGTCGCAAAGCACGTAAAAACATACCTCTTGGCAAAGCATACATTCACACAACATTTAACAACACAATTGTAACAATCACTGACCTTGATGGCAACGCCATCGCTTGGTCTTCAGCCGGAGCACAAGGCTTTAAAGGTACTCGTAAATCAACAGCCTTTGCTGCTCAAATCACCGCAGAAGCTGCTGCAAAAGCCGCTATGGAAAACGGTATGATTAAGGTAGAAGTTTCTGTTAAAGGACCTGGACCAGGCCGCGAGTCTGCTATTCGTTCACTGCAAGTTGCTGGTCTTGAAATTGTTTCAATTGAAGACAACACACCAGTTCCACACAACGGTTGCCGCCCACCTAAGCGTCCACGTGGCTAGGAGGAAGTATGCGTAATTTAAAATTTGAAAGACCAAACGCAATTTCCGTAATTTCTGCAGACAAAACAACTGCAAAGTTTTCAATTAAACCACTTGACCGAGGATATGGTATCACAATCGGAAACGCTCTTCGACGCGTTCTGCTTGCCTCAATTCCAGGAGCAGCCTTAATTAACGTAGAAATTAAAGGCGTGCCACATGAGTTTTCAACAATCCCTGGCGTTAAAGAAGGCGTTGTGGAAATTGTTTTAAACTTAAAAGATGCTATCTTTAAACTAGATTCAGTTGAACCTGGTTTTCGCGCAGAAGTTTCTTTAAACGACGTTGACAAAGAAATCATTACACTTGGCGACTTACAAGTGCCAGCCGGTGTTGAAGTTGTCAATCCAGATCACGTAATTTGTCATTTAAACAAAGGAACCAGCATTTCACTAACCGCAACTTTAGCAACTGGCGCTGGATATGTTACTCAAAACGACAATAAAGCGTATCTTGACCACATTGGCCAAATTGCGCTAGACTCAATTTTTACCCCAGTTAAACGCGTTAACTTTAACGTTGAAAAACTACAAGGTGGGTATGATGAGTTAATTTTAGAAGTTGAAACTAACGGCGCAATTGACGCTAAAGACGCAGTTTCTGAAGCCGCTTCTATGCTAAGTGAGTTATTTGGCGCGGTTCGCCAAATTTCTGAAAACGCAGAGCAATTCCAAGACTACATTGCAGAAGAAGCCGAAACTACTGCACAAGCAGTTGACAAAAACCTATCAATTGACAGACTAGATTTATCTGTTCGTCTATACAACGCGCTTTCTCGCGAAGGTATAAAAACAATTGATCAACTACTTGACATGACAGACCAAGAAATTAAAAGCATCCGCAACCTTGGTCAAAACTCATTCATTGAACTGCAAAACAAATTGGCTGAGTTTAAAGACAGCACAATTACTAAAAAAACAGTTGATGATGACGATGCTTTAATTAAAGAAATTTTTGACGATATTGAGGAGGGACTATAATAATGAGATCAAAACTATCTAGAAACTCAGCTGCCCTAAGAGCAGTACTTAGAGACTTAGCGACAGCACTAATCGTTAAAGAAAGAATTATTACAACTCACTCTAAGGCCAAAGAAACTCAAAAAATGGCAGAAAAACTAATTACCCTTGGCAAAAAAGGTGACATCAACGCAAGACGCCTTGCTCGTACTTACCTTAGAGATGTAGAGACTGACACTAAAGGCGAAACAGTTTTATCTAAACTATTTCAAACTGTGGCTCCGCGTTTTAAAGACAGAAACGGTGGCTACACTAGAATCATTAAAACAGTTGGCCGTAAAGGCGACAACGCCCCAATGTCAATTCTTGAGTTTGTATAAGGACTTTATTAAAATAATTTAATCGCAAATACAATTGAGAACCACGCTTTTTAAAAAGTGTAGTTCTCTTTTGCACTTATTTTAGGAGAAATTTATTTATGAAATTAGTAAAAGAAACTAAATCAGAAGTTAAAGTTGCTTTAGTTAAAGCCAACACTAAATGTGTTCTTTTAAAAGAACTTGCAGAAAAAAGAGGATTCAAAGCGCAAGCTGGTGAAATTCTGGATTTACTTAGTTTAGAAAACACAGGCACTGTTTATCTAGGACTAGGTGACAGAACTCATGAAGACCTTCGCTTAGCCGGATTTAAATTAGTTAAGTTCCTTGAGGCCAGAAAAATCAAGAGTGTTAACCTAGACTTCGCTCACGTAAAAACTCTAGACACAATTTACTTAATTGAAGGATTTTACCACGGAATTTACCTATACAACCGCTATAGAGCCGACAAAACTCAGTTTTTGCCAGAAATCGGAATTGGTGAGTTTATAGAACAAAAAGAAGCGCTACTTGAACTCAAAAACCTAGCAGACTCAATTTTTCTTTGCCGTGATTTAATTAATACCCCAGCAAATGACCTATACCCTGCTAACTACGCTGAGTTAATTAAAGAAACTTTTAAACCTTTTAAGGATGTGGAAGTTACTGTATTTGACAAAAAACAAATGCAAGAACACAAACTGTTTGCAGCACTAGCTGTAGGCAGTGGTTCTGACAACGACCCAAGATTTGTGGTAATTAAATACCAACCAAACAAAGCAGACGATGAGTTCCTTTCTTTTGTTGGAAAAGGTATAACTTACGACAGCGGAGGATATGCTTTAAAAATTCCTTACACTAACATGCTGACAATGAAAACCGACATGTCAGGGTCTGCTGCTGTAGTTTCGGCAATTTTAGCACTTGCTAAAAACAAAGTTAAACAAAACGTATGCGGCGTAATGTCGCTTTGTGAAAACGCAGTGTCTGGACACGCATATAAGAATGGAGACGTTTTTAAAACCCACAAAGAAGGCGTGACTATTCAAGTTGACAACACAGACGCTGAAGGCCGTGTGTCTATGGCAGACTCTATCCACTGGGCTGCCACTGAAGTTAAGTCAAAATCAATTGTTGAGTTTTCAACTCTAACCGGTGCTTGCATCGTTTCACTTGGAACCGACATTTCTGGATGTGTTTCTTATCACCCAGAGCTTACTCAAAAAGTAATTGAAGCAGGTGAAGAGGCTGGTGAAAGAATTTGGCAATTCCCAATTTCTAAAAAACACGAAGAAGCAGTTAAAGGAACATTTGGTACAATTAAAAATGTTTGTTCAGGTGGCGCGGGTTCAATTACTGCCGGAATTTTCTTGACTTACTTTTCTGAAAAAGTTCCGTATGTTCACGTAGACATCGCCGGAACTGCTTACAACCCACCAT